>DATDVL010000049.1:0-2358 GCA_035290025.1 Candidatus Nanoarchaeia archaeon | reverse complement strand
ACCATTTTTTTTTGGTGCCTACGGCGCTGTTGTGACGTACCCCGAAGAAGCGGCCGCAGCTGTCAAGGCCGATGACGGCACTGAGGAGGCTGAAGCCGAAGTCGTCGACACCCGCGAGCAACAAGCGAGCCAAAGGAACATCAGACTGCAAATCACTATTTCTAAACCTAACACCAACACGACCATAACGTTCATTATGACGAGGAACATAACGAGAAGCCAAATCAACAGAACCACAAAAAGCAGGAGTAATCAGTATCTCCGCAGGCTGATTCTTTACTGTTGAGTTAATAGAAAAAAGCAAGTAGCACCTTGTTGGTGCTACTTGTGTGTATAAAATATGTGTGAATTGTTGAAGAGTTTTATGTATAAATCTTTTGTACCTTTTTCTAGTAATAGCATTCTTCGTCCTGATGACTTTTTGCAGCCTCTTGTTGAGGCTGCTCGTTCTCATGTGTATGTTGAGGATACGGGTAATAAAGCTGATAGTTTGCATCGTCGCATTAAGCAAGTGTATGTTGAGGATTTTTCTTTTGCTTGTCAGCGGGTGATGACTCCGCTGATTAAGAAGTTGCGTTTAGGTTCTGTCCTGCTTGCTATTGATAGTACTACGGAGGATTTTTATGGTGAACATGCTGATCTTTTTTTGCGTGGTTGGACAGGTGAAAGAGGCGTGCAGGCACGTTACCATTTTGCTGTGCTTTCTTTGGTGGGTAAGCAAAAGGTTCCTTTGCTTGCTATTCCTTGGGATTTAAGCATGACTCATGCTAACATGGTTAAAGAATTATTAGATTTTGCAAAAAGGCTTTTCAACAGCGTTTACTGCATCCTTTTGGATGCAGGATTCTACAGTGGAGCAGTCATAGACTGCTTACAAAAAGAAAAATATAACTACATTATTCGCGCACCCGTAAAGAAACCTATGCAACAAATGATAAACGAAACAATAGACTGGCAAACATGGAAACACACCATAAAATGGAACAATAACAAAAGCGATCACAAAACCACAACAAACATCGTGGTAGTAAAACATGTACAGTTCAAAAAAGGAACAGGAAATTGTTGCTTCGCAACAAACATGAAATTAAACAAAGGAATGGAGTATGTACATCTCTACATTAAACGCTGGCAAATAGAAACAAACTTCCGCATGCAAGACCAGGTAAGCATAAAAAGCAAATCAGTAAGCATAGAAATACGCTACTTCTACTTTCTCATAAGCATGCTCCTGCATGCATACTGGCTACTACACCACGCAAAAAAAATCGCACTAGACAAATTCAAAATACAACTTGCCAACCAACTACTCTTCACAACAGTAGGTATCACCTACTGCAATCCGCTAATCTGAATAACCCAAACTAGCGAGAGCTATATTCTAAACAATTACTTTGCATGCTCAAAAGAGCATGCCTACCATCTAAGGGAAGTTTTGAAAAGAAACCGAAGGTGTCTTTCCAGTGCAGGCAACAGCCTGCACACCAACACCTGCGGAGATACTGAGGTAATGGAAAGTTTTAAAAATGGAGTGTATTTCAGGCTTGTATGGCTGTGCCTAAGAAAAAGAAACCAAGCAAAAAAGCTAAACCTAATGTTTGTGAGTTCTGTTAAGGTTTTTTTGCTGTGTTTTTTGTTTTCTGCCCGCAACAATTAAATCGGTAGAACGGATATCTCTTCCCTCTTGAAATGCTTGTTTGGAGTCCACTCGACACACTCGACAACCGACCCCAGATTGCTTATTAAGGAATATTTCTGGATATATTCTATGGGCGCTAGTTTTTGGAATAAAGAGAAGATTATTAGGGAATTACAGAGTATAGCTCGTGTTTTAGGTTATTCTCCAAGTTCCGCTCAAGTTCTCATTTCTGGTGTGGCTCGTTATCACTTTGGTAGTTTTAATAAGGCAAAGCTTACAGCAGGTTTAAATGTTCAGACTAACTATAATCCTATTACTCTTACTGCTTATCGTCCTTCCTTAGAATTTGCTTATATATTGGGTGTTGTCTATGGTGATGGTTCTTCTAACATCGTTGAGAATGATCATGGTTCTTCTGGCAATACAACTTTAAATGTGACCGATAAGGATTTTGCACAAACATTTAAAGAAGAAATTGAAAAGTGGTCTGGTTTAAAAGCGAGTTATCAAACTGATGGGCATTTTCATACAGTATATCTTTCTTCCGTTGATGCGAGTCGTATCATTGATACCTTTGATGTGAAGAATGTGTTAAATTGGGAATTGACTTTGCAGTGTGCATTTTTACGTGGACTATTTGATTCTGATGGTGGAGTTGAAGGAGATAATTTAGAAGTAGGTAACAGAAAATATGCCAAACGTTGGGTGCATCTTTCAAA
>DATDVL010000048.1:0-5687 GCA_035290025.1 Candidatus Nanoarchaeia archaeon | reverse complement strand
ACTTGGTAATAAAGAAGGATGGCAAACCACCACAGAAAAACTACGTGACACTATTATAACAACACTCTTAGAAGAACACGACAGCAAACTCAACGGGCACGCAACACAAAGAATCTGCAACAATATCAACTTATCCTTCCTAGGAAAACAAGGAGACTCCATCGTCCTACAACTCAGCAACAAAAACATTATGATAAGCACCGGAGCAACCTGCACCACAGCACAACAAGAACCCAGCTATGTCCTCAAAGCACTAGGACTCACCACCAAACAACTCCAAGGAAGCATACGATTAAGCCTTTCACGCTACACGACCAAAGAAGAAGTAGAACAAGCAATAACCGCAATCCAAGAGGTGCTGCACCATGCTTAGGTTCGGACCCGGAGGCATACCCAACACAACAACACCACGAACAACCATCGACGGCATCAAAGAAATAAAAAAACTAGGACTCACCGCCATGGAACTAGAATTTGTTCATAGTGTATTCATCAAAGAAGAACAAACAGCAACCATAAAAAAATTAGCACACCACCTAGACATCCAACTCAGCAGCCACAGCCCCTACTACCTCAACCTCAACGCAGCAGAACCAGCGAAACTCACCAGAAGCATACAACTCTTAAGCCACTCAGCAATCATCACTGGCCTATCAGGAGGAACCAACACTGCATTCCACACCGCATTCTACCTAGGACAACCACCAGCACAAGCCTACACCAAAGTAAAAAAAGCGTTACAAGAAGTTGTCAAGAACGTCAAAGCGGCAGGCGTAAAGCTATGGCTACGACCAGAACTCACGGGGAAAAAAACACAACTCGGCAACGTACAAGAAATTATCAAACTCAGCCAAGACATCGACATGGTACTACCCTGCATTGACTACGCACACTACCACGCACGAGAAGGGGGAGGCAACAACGATCTAGCAGCATTCAGAAAACCATTAGATGACCTCGAACGAGGACTAGGAAAAACAATCCTGAACAACATGCACATACAAATAGCAGGCGTCAACTACACCGAAAAAGGAGAACGGAACCACACCAACTTAGAAGAAAGTGATTTAAACTGGAAAGATATCATAAAAACCTGGAAAGAATACAAACTCAAAGGAGTCGTCATCGCAGAAACACCCAACCTAGAACAAGACGCACTATTACTACAAAAAACTTACCAACAACCATGATCACCATAACCCCGAAAGCACAACAACACTTGGAAAAGAATCCCGATAGAAAGAAGTACTTACGACTAGCCATCGCAGGAGAAGGATGCGGAGGCAACCAGTATACCCTACAATTCACTGATAAACAACACGCAGACGAAGAACAAGAACACCAAGGAACCATAAACCTACTTATCAGCAAACATGACAAGAAAAAATTAGAAGGAACAACCATAGACTACATCAAAGAAGGAACACTAGAAGGCTACCACATCACTAACGCCAACCAAGAAAAGAAAAGCTGCCACGGCTGCAGCTGCGGACACTAATATGGAAGGAACAGCACACCACAAAGAACACGGCATGCTTTTCGATATCACTTTAGACATAACACTTGACAAAGAAACCATCAAAGAAGTTACTATCACCAGCAATGGCATTACCATAAAAAAAACTGTTAAAGAAGCACTCACCAACTACCTCAAAGGAAAAACCATCAACCAAGCAAAAAAAATAACAGACAATGCTATGATAAGTCAACTAGCAACAGACCAACCCCTAGCCTTAACCATCAACCACGCACTCCAGAATGCTCTACGAGACCACGAACAAAAAAAAGAAGGAGACACCTTCGCACAAGCATATGATGCTATCAAAGCATACCAGGAAGGATACACCGCACCCAGCCAACAAGAATTTTCAGAATGCTCAACATGCCACCACCACGAATCAACCCCAAAACACTAGAATTTATCGTTAACGACAAAGACCTACAACGAGCAAGAATCATCGCCGTACTCAAAGCAGCAGCAAACACCACAGCATTCCAACAACTAGAAAAAAAAGAACCAGGAAAACACCACATCCTAGCAGTACAACTAGGCAACGAAACATTCAACTTAGAAGAACAACCAAGAAAACTAGCACCACAACCAACACTCCACGACGTTTCTCTACCCAACAAACCTGCAACGGTAACACTACCTACCAAGAAATACGAAGGAAACATTAATACTATGAATGTCGCCTGTAGTTGTGGGCAGACGCACAACCTAGGAACAGCACCAGAATTCCGAGCAGCAAGCAGCCAATACACAGATAACCAGCGAGGACTCGGAGGAGACACCAGCGGAACAACCTACAACCCCGCAGCAACAGAAAATACTCCTAAAAAACTTTATGAGAACACCAGCAGCGGAAACGCCAGCTACTCAGGAAATAATTTCAGCGGAACAGCAGGCTACGCAGGAACAAACACTAACGGAACAACCTACACTGATAAGAAGAAAAAACCTGTAGATTATTAACATGAAAGCATTAAGCCTGAAACAACCCTACGCAGAACTTGTCATTAGCGGAAGAAAAACCATAGAACTAAGAAAATGGAAAACAAACCACCGAGGAACATTTCTCGTACACGCATCACAAAGCGTAGATAAAGAAGCCATGCAACGATTTGGCTACACAACACTACCCACCGGATGCATCCTAGGAACAGCAACACTTATCGACGTCAAACACTATGTTCATGAAGAAGAACACAAAAAAGACAGTGACAAGCACTTAGCAACAAGCACGTGGGGAAACTACGGGTTTTTACTCGAAAACGCGAAACGATTCGACAAACCTATCGCCGCAAAAGGAAAACTCAACTTCTGGAATTACGCGGAAAAATTTACTCAGTAGAAACGTTTTTAAACAAGTTCTCTCATCACTAAGAGAAAGAGGTGTATTATCCATGGCTGAAAAGCTTATCATAACCAAAGAAAAACAACAAGAAGCAATGAATCTGCTTTCTCAAATTGCAAATCCCAACGGTACAAGCACGCAACGCATTTACCGACCTGTAGAAAACTTTGCAAAAAAAGAATTAACACCACAAGTGCGAGAAGACTTGCTACAATCCGTCAGCATGAAACCAAAAATAGCTGCCATGGGCGATCCTAATCTCGCAAAAAATCATGACGTTAAGAAAATATCGGACTTAGCAAAAAACATTTTCAACAGAGGCTAAACACTTTCTGCCGCACTAACCATGTACGGCGATAATTCCTGCAAACTTACCTGAATAGAATTATATTCAACACGACATCTTTCCAAATGCACTACCCTATCCCGAGCAGAAGGATCAGCCAAAACCCACCCCTGAACACTATCCAAACATTCCATACTTCTCTTTAACGAGTCAAAAACAACTCTACCCGCAACAACATCCTTTAATGTAGCAGAAAAAGCATGCAGGAAACGACTCTCCACCCGAATAGTCCTTGTAGCACTAGGCTCATCCATAGCAATCACTACTCAGAACGTCTAAAAGAACGACGATCATCCATCTTCTTAGGAGCACGAGCACGACGAACAGGAGGAGCACGAGCAATCTTGGTTAAATAACCCGCAAGGACATTACGCAACTTCTTAGAACGAACATCCACCAACTCATCAACAACCTTCTTATTACTAGAAAAATCAAGAGCAACCTTAGCACGCTGCAACAACAACAATTTTTTACCCGTACGTTTAACAGCAGTAGAACGAATTCTTCCCATATTACATCTCCGAAACTTCCTTTACTATTTGTGCCGATGACTTCTTCAAACGCAACGAACCTTTCTGGCCACAATACGGACACATCTTACCTGCCATATCTTTAGTAGACTGCACACTATAATTACAGGATTCACACTTATAGTTAAAACTCTGAGGACCTGAAAAAACAACCTTAGGCTTAGGACGATTGTCCATAACCATACTCCCCGTAAACGGCTTACCTACCACATCCTCAACAGGATTAGAAGAACCCTTCTGCGCCTTATTCATACAAGTAGGACACACCCAAACATTACTAATATTAGGTTTAAGATCAGTATACGCCGTGCGGATACCACACTGCTTGCAAGGAACAAATTGAGGCATAAAATAGAAATGCACGAAAGCACTATTTAAAGCTTACGATGGGGCTTATTCTGGACTTGGTGGTGTGCTCATGACTACTTCTTTAATACGCTTATTCAACATAAAAATATCACTTAATTCCATTTTACTTATAAGCGTTACACTTCTCACCTGCTTCGTCGCTAATCGCAAACGCTGATCACTATAAGCACTTGTTATAATAATGGGTGTCTGTGGATGTATAGCTCTTGATACTTCTGTAACTAAATACCCATCATGATTAACACCCATTTCTTCTACACTAACATCGTCATACCCTTGGAAAGGATTGATATGAAACGCGAGATCAGTAACTAAAACGTCATATTCCAAGCCGCTTCTTATACGCCGAATAGCAAGACGAGGATTATACTCAAACGTTACGTTTAACTCTGGATCGTCCTTCAAAACATCTACAACTGCCATAAACGGTTCATCATCAACTAATAAGACTCTAATCTGGTTCATGAGCAACAACGTCTAGAATGTGGTTTAAAAACTTTATTAAAACCCTGGCAAGAAGCCAGTCTAAAAGTGTGAAGCCCTGCCTTTAAACAGCCTTCTCTATAGCGAAAGCTTAAATAATATATTAATGTTTCGATGGAATATGGCTAATACTGCTCTTTCTTCTTTGCGAGAAACATTAAAAAGTGTTCTTACTGGTGTTTTTGGAGGTTTTATCTTAATCCTTTATGAGAAAGGATTACGGAACTTCTCTCTTATAGTCGGGGCTATTATTCTAATGATTGTCTGTTGGGTTGGACTTATTCTAATTGAATATTGTCTTAGTAGAAAGAAAAAATGAAGATTCAACAAGTGAAACAAGGACAATACTTCTTGACCTTACCTAGTCAAATCGTCAGAGCGAAAGGATGGAATAAAGGAGATAATCTTAAAATTGAGATCAATAAAGAGGGGGATATTGTAGTAATCTAAGCGAGCGATATTTTATATAGTTAAATTACGACCTTTTTTTATGCCTACTGACTTTAATCTTCTCTTAAAAGATGAAAAAATAATCTCGCAATTTTCTCACCATCAAAATCAATTAATAATTACAGATAATAGAATAGTCCAACATAATGGGAGTTTGCTTAATCACTCTTATAAAGATCTTTCTCTTAACAAAGTAAGTTCTTTAGAACATAAAAAAAGGAAATATCCTAGTTTATTGGTTATTGGTATTTTATGTATCTTGATTACTTTTTTTACAAGACTCTATTTTAAAGAATATCTCTTAATTGCAGGAGTTATTTTTATCATTCTTTTTTTCTTGATCGTAAGAAAAGTAGTTTATATCCATGGAGATGGAAACTCAATTACTTGGTATGATAACAACGAAGAAATCATTCGCTCTATAAGAAAGATTCTGCAAAAATAATTATCCCTCTCCTCATAACTACCTTCATTCTTATCTTCAACTATTGGTTCTTCTTTAACCATATGCTCAACTCCTAAGGCTGAGTTGTTTTTAAGGATTAGATGTAGGGCTTCACACATTTAGAAACAAACCCTGGCAAGACACCCTTGCGAGTGCCTTGCTGGGAAAAAAGAGGTGATACTCTATCTATATTCTGAAGAATATAT
>DATDVL010000047.1:0-4950 GCA_035290025.1 Candidatus Nanoarchaeia archaeon | reverse complement strand
TGCAACAATACCCTCAGCATCAATCTCCAACATCACCTGATCAACTTCCTCCTGAACTTCAAGCATAACCGTTTCAACATCCTTATTCGCAACACGCAACGGCATACCACCAACAATAGCAGAAGCATCCGGCAAAACAATACGCACACCACAAGCAGCAGAAACCTCATGAATACGCACCAACTTCTTACCCACATAATCCAACAAACCCTTCACCCGAGAAACAACCGGCTTATCCAAACCACCAACAACCAACTGATCACCCACCTTCAAACAACCATCATACAACACCACATCCAACGTCGTACCCACACCCTTCTCATCCTTCACTTCCAACACTGTACCCTTACCAGCAGCAACAATATCAATCTCCAACTTTTCCGACAAGAAACGCTGCGCCAAACCCGTAATTGTCATTAACAATTCTGGTAAGCCTTCACCCGTCACCGCAGAACAAGGAACCAAAGCAATCTGCTTCGCAAAATCATCAACACGATCAAAACGCTCAGCATTCAAACCAAACTCCGACAACTTAGCAACCATGTTATACAAACGCTTATCCAACTCCTGAACAACTTCGGCACGCTGACGAGCCAACGAAGCAATAAATGATGCACTACCACTCTGCCAGCCAGGAATCAAATCAACCTTATTAGCAACAATAACAAACGGTGTTTTATACGACTTCAAAATTTCTAAGCATTCTAATGTCTGATCCTGCATACCCTGATTCAAATCAACAACTAAGACAGCAATATCAGCAAGATTACCACCACGCTTACGCAGATTATTAAACGCGGCATGACCCGGAGAATCAATCAACAAAAAACCAGGAATTTTTACTTGCGCAGCATCCTTGACCAAAGCATCTGCTAATTTCAGCACCGCATCCATAGGAACAAGATACGAATGAATACCCTGCGTGATCAAACCCGCCTCACCTTTCGTAATTGTAGCATGACTAATACGCTCAATCAAGGAAGACTTACCATGATCCACATGGCCTAAAAACGTGATAATAGGTTTGCGAAGCATATAACGATACATTTTTTAACTGTTAAAAAGGTTTCTCGAAGAAGAAATAGCCATATTTAGGGAGGAAAACAGCTACGACCTATTGTTACTACTCTACAGTACACAATATTTATAAAGTCTGCTTACCTAGTACTATTATGAAAACAACCATTAGAGACATCCCAGCACGACAACGAGAAAACTACGAAGCACTCAGCCTAGGATTCAAACCATCAGGAAGACTCCATCTTGGATCTGTATTAACACTCGCACATGCATTCACCTACGCACAACAACACCCAACAACAAGCATCCAAATAGATGTCATGGACCTTGACTACGACCCCCAACGAGGAAACCAATACCCATCATTCTTACACCTACGCGACCAAACTGGCAGACTCATGAGTGATCTAACCGCTGAAGAACTCCAGATAGTAACTGACGACCTTACCGACATTTGCGGACTACCAACAAACCCCGCACGCGTAAGAAAATTTTCACAAACACTACGCCAACCAGCATACTTCGAACGCATAGCACGAAAATTCCGTGACAGAACAACCAACGGCAACATCCAAAGAGAAATATTCGGAAAAACAAAATACCATGACTGGGCAGTACCCTTCACGCCCATATGCCCTTGCTGCAACACCTCCAACACCCACTTCGGAAGATTCAACAATGACAAAACACGACTATCAGCAATATGCCAAAAATTCACCTGCCCCAACGGAGGACAACGCTACGATGTACCCTTTGAACCAGGACAATTCAACATGCACTACTTCGTTGACCCATCACGAGACCTCTTTCCCACTGAAGATGGAAAAACCGTAGGACTCCACCTCTTCGGAGGAGACTACGAACGACCACACGGACCACAAAGAACAGTAAAAGCAACAAAAATAGCAAACATCACTGCCATGCTCAGCGAACCTGGAGATACACAACCAGACCATTTCATAGGACCAACACTCACCTGGGGAGGAGAAAAAGTCAGCAAATCAGCAGCAGGAGTAGCCTACTCAACACAACCCGACAGAAAAGAACTCGCACGACGACTTATAGAAGCAGCAGGACGAGGAACACCAGAAATAGAATTCGGAAGCATCAGACCTGGAAACGATTAAACAAGACTATTCTACGAAATAGATTAACAAACTACAAATATTATTCTTCAGGAATAACTTTACGCTCAATACGCCTACCTGAAACACGCGTAGGGGACCCACTATAACGATCACTTGGAGCAGACACTGTAACTTCCACCCCACGAGCAGCACGAGGGACAAGTGGAGGCATATCATCTAAACCTACAACTATCACCTGCCGACGTTGATCTTGAGGCTCCCTAACAACATACTTATCCCAACCAGAAGCAATCCTACCCGCACCTTCTTCACCAGCAAGAAAAGCACGCAACGACGACTCATGAAATAGCCCATTATAACGAGCACTAAACTGAGCATCCACCAGCCGTTCAACACCCTGCACAGGACGAACAACCTTAGGAATATCATCCAAAGGATACTGTGTAACACCTGCATTCACCAAAATGTCCAACACTTCAAACTGGTTATACACTGTACCCCAACCCTGCGCACGCAAAAAATCCCTCAACAGACTGATACGATAAAACCTAGGAATATTATCAGCCATACCCTAAAGAAGTTGAAGAAGTATTAAAATGTTACGATAAAAAAAGACATGCGCAAGGCGGGATTCGAACCCGCGTCCTAGAATTGGCAATCCCAGATTCTAACCAGGCTAAACTACTCGCGCATAAAAAGACGACAAGAAATATGTTATTTAAAGCTAACGCTTACCCGAAGCATACGAGCCTGTATACAGCGGTAGTGCCTGCAGATCAGCATCAACTTCAGCAACCATGTCAGGAACAAACAAACGATCAACCATCAAAACATGCCTGCCCGCACGATGAAAAAAACCATCAGAGACATGACCAGAACCTTCTCCTAACAATATTTCCAAAGGCACGAAACGACCAACCATTTCCAAACAGGGAACAGGACGACCTATCATAAGTTTATCAGCAACTAGTTCATACTGCGAACCAATATAAACAGGCAAACGACGATGCAACGGCGCAGAAGAAAAACCAGGAATTTTCACAATCGTCAAAACATCACTCCCGAGCACACGACGACGCGGAGGCTTTCGAAACTCAGACACAGAACAATCATCAGCCAAGACACCACCACGAACCTCCACCAGACGCCAAGGCATAGGATACTGCACAGCAAAAGCTACATCTGTAGGATGATAATCCATTAAAAAAGGTTCACGACCCGCATGCACCGCAGGCAAACGATGATCATACTTGCGTAAGCTATGCCTGTACGCCCGATACTGCAAAAAATTATCCCAAGACTTACGCCACGCATGCCAAAAAGCCATGTCAAAACTATAACAGAAGACTATAAAAATTTTAGGAATGGGCCGGGGAGGATTTGAACCTCCGACCCCCACCGTGTAAAGGTGATGTCATAACCGCTAGACTACCGGCCCACTACCCAGAACGCCAGAAATAACTTATTTAAACCTAACGAAAAAAGAAAAAGAAAACTAGAGGTAGCGGACAAAGCCGTTATCACTTGAAACGCTGCTATCAAAATGATCAGGCATAAAACGCGTTAAAGAGTCATATGCTTGTGCAACACACTTTTCAATGTTCGAAGATGCTTTTCGCACAATAACAGCAGCCCTCCTCACCTCATCCATAGCACGGCTTTCGCGAACAATATTTATATTCATAGGAACTACCGTATCAAAGGTTTTCCACGACAAAGCAAGCTCTTGATAAACAGTCAATGAGTGCTGAGCAGAAAGACTGTAACGACAAATATTGCCTTCTATGGAAGAACGGACACTCGCTAACGATGCGCTAAAACCTGTATTATCACCTAAACGCTTTCTCATTACTAATATTTGACGCTCCAATTGCCGACGTGTTTCTAGCATGCGATACGGCTGTTTGCTTTTATGAGCAACAATTTCTCTATTCAACTGCTCCAACAGCAAAGATTTTTCAGCAACCTTTCCTGTGAGATACGTGCGCAGAGTTTCAACACTGCACAAACCTGTAGAAAATTCAGCAGCCCTTTTTGATGCTCGCTGAAAGTCAGCATAGTGGCTGGCGACCATGCGCATAATACCATCATTCATCTGCATGCCCGCTGCATACATGTCTCTTGATACATCAGCAGGAGATGTTTCTTCTCTACCTCCAAACAGTCTATCAAGAATTGACTCCTGACCTGTTAAAACGTCCATAGCACGGCGTAAACGCCCATCACATTTACGGATGGTTCTTACCTGCCCTATCATTTCTTCCAATATTTCATTTGTATCAGAACGAACAACTTCAACATGCTCCAGTTCACAAAACTTTGCGACTTCAGCAATGCTATCTGCTAAGGTACCTGGGCCGGAAACATCAACTATCAAGCCATGGCCTCTTAAAGCATCACGCAATTCACTGCTGCCTTCAAAATCTTCATCAAAAACTGAGGCATTTGAAACCTCACCTTTTACCCCATTACTCACAACACCCTTACGACCATTTGTGCTTACATTATTTTTTACCATATGTATCCCCTCCCAAATTATTTTTTAATGTATTACGAACATACTGCTCACCACGATCAACACCCTCATTCACCACAGCGTAAAAACCATCAACAAACAACCCTGCCTTCTGCTCCTGAGGAATAGTAGAAAACAGGTTATCCAACAACGGAGAACGATTCGCAGGCTTCACCGCAACCTTCTTCTCCAACACCTGCATACGTACCTCCTGCCTATGCATACGAGAACAGGTAACAACACCTGCAAGGATGGACAACAAACCACCACCCACGACCAAACAACCATGACGACCCATAGTCAATCACCTCAAAGATATTCTAAGAA
>DATDVL010000046.1:0-3928 GCA_035290025.1 Candidatus Nanoarchaeia archaeon | reverse complement strand
CTCGGCATCTTTGCTCTTCGGAGCAAACGCTTAATCTTTTTAACTAGTTTTACCTCATTTTTCATGGAAAACACCTCTAATGTTTTCCCCCGTGAGTCTAACGACTCACGAGCTTATATTAATAGATTTTCAACAGAGCCGAACGGGTTAAAGGCTTGCGACTTCAATGATTCCGTCGCTGGTCATTTGTTCCAGGAGTGGTTGCATATATTGTTTTTTTCTTAAGAGTGTTCGGATTTTCGTGTTTGTTTTTATTCTGAGTGTTCTAGGCCTTATTCTTCTTGTAGTTATTTCTATGGCTGTTTGTTCTTTTGAGACGTTTCCTGTTTTGCGGCAGTGGACGTTGAGTAGTGCTGCTAGGAAAACTGCTCGTTCAAGACTTTTTCCCCCGTTGAAGGTCATAGTTGCTAGTTCTCCTTTAAATGAGTGTGTATAAATTGTTGCTCGTTCTATTGTTCTTCCGTTGCTAATATCTACTAGGTAGGTGGTGTGTTCTTTTTCGTTTGGCATTTTGGTTCTGCTTTCTAGAGAGACTGTTTGGGGTGTTCTTCTTGCTAGGAATAGGCTGTATGTTGAAGAGGGTTCAATAGTAAATGTCTGGTTATGGTAAATGAGTTGTTCTATAATTTGCCGCGGGGTACAATCTTGCATTTCGTCTATGGTTAGAATATGTTGGCCTTCAATTGCTGCTGCAAGCGTGTTATCAAAGAATATTTTTTCTTCGTGTGTTCTTCTTCTAGTGTTTGTTGTTTCGTCGAATCGTTCTGTTTTTTTGTCTGCGATAAGTATAATTCCTGATCGTTCTGGTTGTTCATAAGTGATTGCTAAGGTGAGAGTCATGAGAGTTTATAGCCTGCACATAATGCTATTCCCAGGTGTCGTGTGTATGGGGTGGTGTTGGTTCGAATGAGACATAAACTTGAAGGGGTTGTGGTAATCCAGTAAGCTCATCTTTTATGTTTAGTTGGTATCTACAATTTCCTTGTTCTTCTAGGTTGTAGCCTTTTCCTGGTTGGAGTCCTAGACTGCATAAACCATTTCGTAATCTTGTGGTAAGTGTTGTTGGATTTTCGCATGCTTGTCTGCATAGTTCTACCTTCATGTGTATAGTTCTTGGTTCGCAGATAGTAAGCGTTGCTTCTTGTCCTTCACTTGTAGGGTCGCGTAGGTCCATTTGGATAACTTTTACTAGGTTATGGTCATTTTCTAGAGAAATTATTTTTCCTACAAAGTTAAGTTGGTCATTGTTATAACCTAATGCCCGCGCAATTCTTCCTGATGCTTTTCTTGTATGCTCATTATCCATGTTTTTTCCTTCTTTAAAGTGCTTTATGAAGCTTATGCTCTTCCTGTCCTTCGTGCCCATAATCTTTAAAAACCGTTGTTTGTTCGTTCTTGTATGAGAATTTTAGGGGTAACTTCTTTGTTTCATGATACAGGTGTTGCTGTTCTTGAAAAAGGTAAGATTACGCATGCGTTGAATGAGGAGCGTTTGTCTCGCAAGAAGATGCATTTGGGTTTTCCGCATAGGAGCTTGGAGTATATTCGTT
Source organism: Candidatus Nanoarchaeia archaeon (assembly GCA_035290025.1). GTDB lineage: Archaea > Nanobdellota > Nanobdellia > SCGC-AAA011-G17 > DATDVL01 > DATDVL01. The sequence continues at coordinate 2,378 of DATDVL010000046.1, read as the reverse complement.
CCCAGGTAAAGAAGGATTTTGATGTTGTTGCTGTTTCTGATATTCCTGCTCAGGAGTTGTTGCAGAAGATTAAGTTTTCCATGTTTGATCAGTCTTTGTTGCATCCAAATCCGTATATTACGTTGAAATCTCAGGCCATGATGACACGTTGGTTGTGGAAGACGATGAAGTGGTATCGTTATTTTCAGAATGAGCAGGCATTGGTGTTTAAGAAGTTGGGTTTGCCTGTCAAGCGTTTGGAGCATCATGTGAATCATGCTGCTTCTGCATATTTTACGTCGGGTTTCAAGAAGTGTTTGGTCGTGACGATTGATAATCATGGTGATGGTATTTGTGGTTCTGTTTCTTTGGGTGATAAGAATCAGCTGGTTCGTTTAGATACGTTGCCGTGGCCGCATTCTCCTGGTTTTTTTTATGCGATGATTACGAAAGTGTTAGGTTTTAAGCCTGGCCGTCATGAGGGTAAGATTACGGGTTTGGCTGCTTTTGGTAATGTAAATTCTCCTGTGTATTATGAAATTAAGAAGTTGATGTGGTTTGTTGATGGTACGATTAGGACGCGTGCGATGATGGGTTTGCGTGGTTGGGTGTATGATTTGGCGAAGCGTTATTCTCGTGAGGATTTGTCTGCTGCTTTTCAGCGTGTGTTAGAAGAGGTGGTAAGTGCATATATCAAGTTTTGGATGGAGAAGACAGGTGTTTTTGATGTTGCGTTGGCGGGTGGTGTTTTTGGTAATGTGAAATTGAATCAGCGTATTATTGAGGCGGGTGCTAAGAAGTTGTTTGTGCATCCGCATATGGGTGATGGTGGTACGGGTGCTGGTGCTGCGTTGCATTATGCTATGGTTCAGGGTGAGGCGAAGCCGTATGAGATGCCGCATGCGTATTTGGGTCCTTCGTATGCTGAAGAGGAAATGAAGGCTGAGTTAATCAAGCAGGGTTTGCCCGTTGAGCGTTCTGATGATATTGAGGGTGATGTTGCTGATGTGTTGGCGAAGGATAAGGTTGTTGCTTTTTTTTCTGGTGCTATGGAGTATGGTCCTCGTGCGTTGGGTGCTCGTTCGGTGATGTATTCTGCTGTTGATCCGAAGGTGAATGAGTGGTTAAACAAGCAGTTGAACAGAAGCGATTTCATGCCTTTCGCTCCCGTGACGTTGGAACGTTTTGCTAAGAAGTGTTACAAGAATTTTGTTCCGGGTGCTTTGGCTGCTCGTTTTATGACAGTCACGTTTGATTGTACTGATTTTATGAAGGATGCTTCTCCTGCGACGGTGCATGTTGATGGTACTGCTCGTCCGCAGATTATTTCTAAGGATTTGCATAAATCATATAACAGAGTTTTGGAGCAGTATTACAAGTTGACGAAGATTCCTTCCTTGGTTAACACGTCGTTTAATATGCATGAGGAGCCTATTGTGTGTTCTCCTTTTGATGCTATTCGTGCTTTTAAGTTGGGTCATTTGGATTATTTGGCGTTGGGTCCTTTTTTGGTGAAGAATGGTTCGCGTTGATGATCGTCGTGAAGTGGTGGGTGTTTTTGGTGTGAGTTTTGTTTCTAAGTTGTTGACGTATTTCTTGTTGTTGGTTTTGGGTAATCTGTATTTGGTTGAGGATTATGGTGCTTCGACGTTTGCTTTTGGTGTTTTTAATATTGTGCTATTTTTTTCTTTAGTTGGTCTGCCAGATACGATGGTTCCTTGGATTATTCAGAGGCGTGATTATCGTTCTATTTTGTATTTCTTATTGTCGTTGAATGTTTTGGTGTGTGGTGCTGGTTTGTTTGTTGCTTTTTATCATCCTTGGCTTTTGCCGTTGGTCTTGTTTTATCCTTTTTCTTTGTTATCTGCTTTTGGTCGTGTTTTTTTGCGTATTCAGCATCGTTATCGTTTGATTCAGTGGTTGTCTGCTTTGTTTGTGGGTATGCAGTTAGTGTTTAGTTTGTTGTTTGTTCCTTTTGGTCGTTTGGGTATTGTTTTGGGTTTTGCTTTGGCTTTTTTTGTTGATGCTTTCGTTTTTGGTTGGGTTACTCGTCCGCAAATGTTTTCTGCGTTTAAGCATTTTTCTTTTGATCTTCGTGTTATTCGTGATTTTTTGAAGAAGGGTTTTATTACGTCGTTGATTACGTTGTCGTTTGCTTTTTTGGGTTGGATTGATACGAGTTTGTTGGGGTTGTTGGGTTCTTTTGAGGATGTTGCTCGTTATAATATTGCTGCTCCTGTTGCTAATGTTTTGTCTATTATTGGTTTGTCGTTGTCTATGTTTTTGTTGACTCGTTCTGCTGAGTTTCGTGATCAGAAGTCTTCTCATTTGTTGCTTGCAGGTACGTTAAGAGTTGCTTTGGTTCTTTCGTTATTGGGTGCTGTTGTTGTTGCTTCTCT
>DATDVL010000045.1:0-20983 GCA_035290025.1 Candidatus Nanoarchaeia archaeon | reverse complement strand
AGAAAGGTATTTATTGCTTCTTTAGTTGCGTTGTTTTTATGAAACTGACTTTTTTAGGTACGTCGTGTATGATGCCGACGGCGGAGCGTAATCATCCTGCGGTAGTTTTGACGTGGGAAGGAGAGAATATGTTATTTGATTGTGGTGAGAACACGCAGCGTCAGTTGCGTATTGCAGGTATTTCTCCTACAGCTATCACGAAAATTTTGATTACACATTGGCATGGTGATCATATTCTTGGTTTACCTGGTTTGATTCAGAGTATGATGGGGAGTAATTATAGTCGTGTCTTGGAGATTTATGGTCCGAAGTTTACGAAGAAGAATGTAGAACATATGTTAGGTAGTTTTGCTTTGCAGGGTGCGAAGATGAAGATTTTGGTGAAGGAAGTGCATGATAGTGTTTTTCTTGCAACGAAAGATTTTTCTTTGGAAGCTTTGCCAGTGAAGCATTCTGTTCCTTGTGTTGCGTATGCTTTTCAGGAGTTGCCGAAGCGTAAGATGAATTTGGGTATGTTAAAAAAGTTAGGTATCCCTCATGGTCCGTTGTTTGGTAAGTTGCAGCGTGGTGAGGATGTTGTATTTAATGGTAAGAAGGTTGCTGCTAAGAAGGCTACGATACTTGTTCCTGGGAAGCGTGTGGTATATCTCACCGATACGTCGTTGGTGGAGAATTGTTATAAAATAGCGAAGAATGCTGATGTTCTAGTTTCCGAGTCTACCTATGCACATATGGAAGAAGCTAAGGCTAAGGAAAAGCATCATTTGACTGCTGGGCAAGCGGCGTTGATTGCGAAGAAGGCTAAAGTAAAGAAATTAGCACTAATGCATTTTTCTCAGCGGTATAAGCAGGTTGATGGTTTATTGAAGGAGGCTCAGGCTGTTTTTAAGAATACGACAGCGATGAATGATTTTGATATAATAATAGTTTAGTCATTTTTGAGTGTCTCCTAAAGCTTTTTAATCTCTTGTCGCTCGTGTGCTTGTGTATGGAGTGGTATATTCTTGCGTTGCTTTCTGCAGTAATATTATCGTTTATCCCTATTATTCGTAAGCGGGTGTTGATGCATGAGCATGCTTCAGAGTTTACGACAACAGTCTATTTGTTGTTGTGTTTATTCTTTTTGCCAGTGTTGCCTTTACTTGATTGGGGTATGGGGGGTACAACTTTTTTCCTTATGGTCGTGAAGGGTGTTTTTCTTGCGATCGCTTCAATTTTGATGACGCGTGCTGCTCGTCATTTGGAGGTTTCTTTTGTTGAGCCGTTGCGTAATTTTTCTATAGTTTTTGTTTTGGGTTTTTCTTTTGTTTTTTTGGGTGAGCGTATAGGTATACAGCACGTGATAGGTGTTTTGTTGTTGATGATAGGTGCTTATGTTCTTGATGTGCATCGTCATAAGGTTTCTTATGCCTTTCCGCAGAGAAAGTTCTTGTGGTTCATTTTTTGGAATGTTGTTTTGGTTTCATTGTTGGCAGTTATGGATAAGGTGTTGGTTGCTCGTACAGATCCTTTTACAATTATTATTTTCCCTGCGTTTCTTACGGCGTTGATTCTATTTTTGTATCAGTCGTTGAAGTTTGATGGTTTGCAAGATGTTCTTGATGCTTTAAGGAAGGGTCGTTGGGGTATTTTTGCTATTGCGTTGTTAGGAATTGTAAGTGATATGCTGTATATTCTTGCGGTTGCTGTTCCTGGTTCGTTGATTACGTTGGTTATTGCATTAAGGAAGACTTCTACGTTGGTTTCTACCGTTATCGGTGGTGAGATTTTTCATGATCATAATTTGTTGCAGAAAATTATTGCTTCGTTGGTAATGTTAATTGGTGTATATGTGATCCTACTTTAGTCGAACGTTCTTTCTTCTTTTAATTCTTTGCAAATTGCTAAGTAACGTTCAAGGAGTCCTACGATAATATCTCGGTAGTATGACAAGGGTAAATCCACGTTGCGTGTCCATATTCTTCTTTCCCGGTCAAAATAGAATGGTTCTTGGCCATGGAAGTTTTCTCTGCAGAGTCTTCGTGCTGCTTCTACGCGCACGCGTGGGTCTTCTACGACTGCGGCGATTTGAGGTACTAATCCAGGTATGGTAATAAGATCGTCAATGGCCTTAAATATTTCTGGTGGGGTTATATAAGAAAGATTTCCTTTAGTAGACAAGCGTGGTTTTCTCTTACATTCTTCTTGTATTTTCGTTCTTCGTTCTTCGAATGCTGCTAAGCTATAAACTGCCCCCATGGATGTCGCTCCTCAGTGTTGTTACTTTTTTATTTTCTTTTTTAATACGTCTTTGAGTTTGAGTTTTTTGAGTAGTTCTTTGTATCTGTTTCTGATGGTGACTTCGGTTACTCCTGCGACGTCTGCTACTTCTCGTTGTGTTCTTTTTTCGTTGTTGATGAGTGCTGCGACGTAGAGTGATGCTGCTGCTATGCCTGTTGGCCCTCGTCCCGAGGTGAGTTCTGAGTTTTCTGCTTTTTCTAATATCTCTACTGCTTTGCTTTGGGTGTCAGGTGCTAGTTTGAGTGCTGATGCGAATCGTGGTATGTAATCTATCGGGTTGCTGGGGAGTATTCTTATGCCTAATTCTCTAGTTGCAAATCTGTAGGTTCTTCCTATTTCTTTTTTGTCGATGCCTGATGCTTCTGATAGTTCGTCAAGTGTTCTGGGTACTTCATGTCTTCTGCATGCTGCGTAGAGTGCTCCTGCGACGACGCTTTCCATGCTTCTTCCTCGTACTAAGTTTTTTTGTACGGCTAGGGTGTAGATACGTGCTGCTTCTTCTTCTACGCTTTGGGGTAGTTTGAGGTAGCTTGCTACTCTTTTGAGTTCTGCTAGTGCTAGTTTGAGGTTGCGTTCAATGGCTGTGGATATGCGGTATTGCCATTTTCTGAGTCTGAAGAATTTGTTTTTTCCTTTGCCTTTGAGTTGGAAGATGTCTCCTTTTTGTCCTACGTCTGTTCCTAGTCCTCTATCATATTTGAGGTAGGACATGGGTGCTCCTGTTCTTCTGCTGCTTTGTTTGTCAGAGTCGAATTCTCTCCATTCTTGCCCGAAGTCTATCATGCGTTCTTCGATGACTAATCCGCAGCTTCTGCAGGTGACTTCTCCTCGGTCTTTATTGGAAGTTAGAGAAGTGCTGGAACATTCGGGGCATTTTTTTATAGGGGCCATTACGCATCACGAGGTATATAGTTTTCAAGACAATAATATTTATAAGTAATGAGAATAGGACATATATAAAGCTATCTATGAATTGATATTTTAAGGTTAAATACGACTTAAATTTAGAAATAAGAACTATTTTAAACGTAGAATTGTTGTTTTTAGTAATTATGGTAAAATGATAATGTTTCCTCGTCCTTGTTTTATTTTTTTTATGGTGTTGTCGTGTTCTAGTTCCGTGATAAGCAGGCTTATTTTCGCTTCTGATAGCGTGAAATGTTTTCGTAGCTCCTTTTGTGTTATTCTTCCCCCTGCTTCTTTAATAAGGGTCAATAATTTTTCTTTATCGTTAGTTATTACAGGTAGCTTTTTCTTAAGTCGTAGGCTTTTTCCTAGGCGTTCAGCGAAATGATGTGTTTTTTCGTGAAGGAGGAGTAATCCTGCAACAAAGAGAATAAAGAGTGTTCCTAGAATGTAAGCAAGGGAACTATGTTCTTTTTCTTTGAAGGGTAAGATAATATCTAAAGTGTAAGTCCCTTCTTTCGTTAAGGTGACATTATCATTTCCTAGTAATTGACTATTGTCTTGGTCATAAACAGTAATATCATACTTGCCAAGAGGCACGTAGAACTGATAGATACCGTCAGTACTGACAATGCGTTGTTGTGGTGTCGTGGATAATTCTACAACGACGTTTTTTGCTCGTTCTAAATCATAAGTATAAACTTTTCCTTGGAGTGTTGCTGCGGAAACATAAGAAGAGAGAAGTAAAATGAAGATGAGGAGTAATGAAAAACGCATGGTATAAAGTAGGAACGCTTGTTATAAAAACTTTCTCTTGGCAAACAGAGGTTGAATAAAGCTTCAAAAAGCTTCGTAAAGGGTGGTAAAGAAAGTTTCTTTATAAAGTTCTTCAGCGTTAAGTAGAATATAACCTGAGGAGGTATTACTATGAGAAATGGTCTAACAATAAGTCTTATTGCTTTGCTGGTGTTAGCAGTTATCCCGTTAGGGGTTTTTGCTGATAGCAGTTCTGGCAGAATAGGTGTTCGTGGTGAAGTAAAAATTGGTGACGATGACAATGAAGTAAATACACAAGTAGAATCTGATAGTGAACTAGAAAGTGAGTCTGATAACGATGATAGACAAGAAGTTGAGAGTGATATAGACATCAATGATGACCGTCGTGAAGCTCGTGCAGAATTAAAGGTACGTTTGAAGGGAATACGTGTCGAAGCGCGTGATAAGAGTCAGCGTTTGAGGATGGAGTTCCGTGAAAAGGTAAATGGTGAACGTGCTGAATTCCGTGAAAAGTTAAAGGAGTGTAAGCAGGTTGAAGTTCGTGCCGCAGTTGCTAATGTAGTTGCTGCTGATGTGCAGGGAAAAATTGCTGCTTGTGAGTCTTTTAGGGCAGAAGTAAAAAGTGATATTGTTGCGAATGTTGAAGTTCGTGCCGAGCAGTGGATTGCTTATTTGGAACGTTTGAAAGCTCGTGTTGCTGCTTCAGATATTGAGAATAAGGCAGAAATCACAGCTAAGATTGATGCCGATATTGTTCGTATAAAAGCAGTTACTGATCGCATTAATGAAAACTCTTCTGCTGCAGAAGTGAAAGCTGCTGTTAAAGAGTTGAAGGTAATATGGTCTGAGTCTAAGGTTCGTGCTAAAGCGCATGCTTTGGTGGTAGTAAACCATGGTTTGTGGGGAGTAACGCAGCGTGGTGATAAGCTTGAGGATCGCCTAGAGACGCGTATTGCAGAACTGAAGGCCAAAGGTTATGATACCACAACTGCTGAAGCAGAACTGGCTGATTTCGAGGCCCATTTAGATGCTTCTGCTGATGCTCGTGCTGAAGCTGAAGTGTTATTGAAGGCAGGCAGTACAGAAGAAGCTCGTGAAGTACTCAAAGAGGCTCGCGCTGAATTGCAGGAAGCACATCAATCCTTGCAGGCGTATGTGCAGGCAGTAAAAGAGATTAGTGTGAAGTCAGAAACAGATGTGGAGGTGGAACAATGAAGAGTGCTTGGTTAATAATTGCTTTATTGGTAACAACTGTTCTTTTGATAGGTTGTTCAGGAAGCACTCTGGAGAGTCAGCCTGCATCTTTGGAACAAGAGTTTGCTGATGATGTGCAGCAGAATCAGCAGTTAGAGATGGATACAGATTTAGGTTCGCTTGATTATGGCGACGAAGAAATGGCTGCTTTTGAAGAGGATTTAGATAATTTCTAAATTCTTTTTTTTCTTTATTTTTTTAGAAGTACTGCGTTGACTGTGGTTGTTTGTCCTGGTCTGCTGGTGATGCGTGCTTCGCCTTTTTCTGTTTTTATGATGGCGCCTTGGGTGAGTATGTTTCGTCGGATGTAGTTTACGTTTGCTTTGTTGTCAATGACGCTTTCTATTTTGAGTTTTAAGTATTTTTTTGTTGCGGGATCATAGACATTTGCTGTGTCTATCGTGCGGAGTGCTTTCTTACTTCCTCCTCCCATGGTTCGTTCTTGTCGGAATTTTCTTGCGCCGATGCTGGTGAGTGTTGGTAAGCTTCCTAAGTGTCGTAGTTTCTTTTTGAGGCTGGCGATGTATCTTCCGCCGGTGCGTTTTCTTTTAGATCGGTGATGAGTTATTGCCATGGTTGAAGTCTTTGTCTTTTGGTGTGTTTAAAAAGTTTTTCTTTTGGTGGAAAAAAACACAATGCTTATAAAGCATTAGGCTTGCAGTGCTGGTAACCGAAAGGGGGTTTATCATAATGGAAAGTGATCGTCCTTTAGATGCATTGAATGCTGCTCGTAACAAGAGAGTTATCGTCGAATTAAAGAATAATAAGTCATATAGTGGTAAGTTGAAGGCTTTTGATATTCATATTAATACAGTTCTTGATGAGGCTGAAGAGTATGTTAATGGTGAGTTGAAGCGTAAGGTGGGCACGGTTTTTATTCGTGGTGATACCATTATGCTAATTTCTCCGGAGAAGTAATATGTCTAAGGGTACAGCATCACAGGGTCAGAAGCGTAATAAGGGTGTTTTGCATATTCGTTGCCGCCGTTGTGGCCGTTCTTCGTATCATAAGATTAAGAAGGTTTGTTCTGATTGTGGTTTTGGTCGTTCTGCTCGTTTGCGTAGTTATCAGTGGAATAAGAAGGTAAAGGTGCATAAGTACCGTAAGTCTGATCATTATAAAATTCGATAAGTTTTAAAGTAGTTTTTTCTTAAGTTTTATCGCTGCGGGGGTGCCGGAGCTCGGTCAAACGGGTCAGATTCTCCCAAAAAGAGAAGATCAAGCTTAGGACCTGATAGCTTAGTGCTTACCAAGGTTCAAATCCTTGCTCCCGCATTTTTTCATTTAATTTTTTGGTGACATATATTTATATAATCAAAAGATGTTCTTTCGAGTAATGGGACTAAAAGAAAAGTTTGATCGTACTTTAGAAATGACTACGGGTACTGATGATTTTACGAATTCTGGCGTAAAAAGATTGCAGGTTTTAAGTCAAGGCTTACTTGATTTTCGTACAATTGCTTTCGGTTTTGATGAATGGGCACAAGCAGGTCCGAGAGTTACATTAACGCAGTTGAATATGCCTGTAAATTGTGTAAACTTAGGTCCTCATTGTCATCCAAAAGGAGAATTAAGTGTTGTACTAGAAGGTGCTTATTTTGATGCAAGAATGGACGGTTCTGTTATGCAAGAATATCCTCAAGGTACGGTTGGTTTCTATAATCAGTGGTCTACGCATCGACCATTAAGTCATACAGGTGCAAAAATTATTTATTTCACTTTTGATGGATTAATAATTCCTAATAAGGGCGAGATGAGTCCGACAGTTCATCTTCAGGTTTTGGAAAAAATGGCTGAGTTAAGGGCTCCTAAAGATGCTGTTGCTTATGCTTTGAGTTGGATGGTGCGTACTGAAGATGAGCGAGAACGTCTTTTAACAAAATTATTTTCTTATTGATTGTCTTCTCTTCCAAGTTGTAACGCATGACAACAATGTTTAAATATGCCTGTTCATTCTTTTTTTGTTGAATAGTCATGAAACGTAGCAATCAAACATTTATTTATTTGCATGATAATGTGAAAATCATGGAGAATCGTGAGCCTGAGAAGGTGCAGACGAATCGCGTGAAGCATGTGGGTATGTATTTCTTGTTATTATTAAGTATGGTCTTCTTTGCAACGTCAGGTGCTACACTGACAGGGTATGCTACGTTGGGTAATTTGTATGCTGAGGGTTCTTTGTTTCCAGTGGTTATGGGTTTTGTTTCTTTGGCGGGTTCTTTTTTGATTTATTTCTTGATTGAGAGATGATGTCGTAGCCAGTGCAGGGTTACAGAATTATAGTACACACTGAATAATGTTAGTCCTAGTGTTAGTATGCACCAAATGTAGAGTGAAATGTCAGTGATGCCTTGTGTGTAGTGAGTTACGAGGTACATAATGCCCGTAATGATAAATATGATTAGTGCATAGGATCCTAGGCTAATGAAAAGTATTCTCCAGCTGGTACTAAACAATTTTTTCCAAGAATTTTTCATCCATGATGCTTGGTCGATGGTTGCGTAGCTAATAGTTTGTAGTATATGTAACAGGTAGGTGATAATAGGAAACCAGAGTAATGCTTTTGAGAAGGTGTAATCACTGAAGGTTATCTTGTCCCAGAGGTAGTAAAAGACTGCTATAATAATTATCAAACTAATCAGGTGATGAAGTAAGAATCTCCACCAGTAGGTGGTGTGTGGTGTTTGTAGAATATTTTTCCAAGTAAAGTATTCCCAGAATAAGTAAGCTATAAGAATACTGCTTAAAAGCAGGAAGAATATTGTAGTATAGTGATTGATAAGACTATTAAACTGGTTGAAGAGTGTTTGTGTTGCTGCTATGCCTTCTGCGTTTTGTAGTGCCGCTGTTCCTAGGCTTTGTATGAGTTGTATATATTGTGCTTCTATGGCTTGGTAGTTAATGAATTGTTGTTTGAGAAGTGCGAGGAGTATGAAAATGCTCCCCAAAAGTCCTAGGCGGTAAAGTACAGGTAGTGTTAAGTCTTTTTTTTCTTTCATGGTTGTATCTCTAAGGTAATGTCGTTGTCTGTTGGTGGTACGGTTGATGCTAGGAGGAATTGAAGGTGTCCGAATTCATTAGATGCTATGACTATAGAATCTGTGTCTTGCTGTCCTCCGTGGGTGAATGTTCCTTTGATGGTTTTTCCTGCGCAGTTTTGTGTTGCTAGTCTATAATAGATCATCCTGTTGGGTTTTATGAGTGATGGTGTTAAGTCCATGCGTGTGTTGAAAAGGGTGAACCCTGTTTTTGTTGGGTCTTGTAGGATTATACAGGTTGCTGCGGGTGTTGGTGTGGTTGGGGTTGTTGTAGTCAACCATGTTTGTGTTGTTGGGTTTTGGCATCCACAATTTTTTCCTTGTGCTGTGCAGACAGGGTGTGTTGCTGGGCAGTCATTGACAGATGAACAGTAAAAGTCTGGTTTGAAGTTTGCGCTGGGGTTGGTGGGTAATGCTGTTTTGCTGCAGGTTGTTCCTTGTTTGTTAGGGTCTACAGCAGGTTTCGTTGCGGGTGTTGGTGTGGTTGCTGGTGGTGTATTAACGGGTGGTGCTGTGCCTGTTGATGGTAGGGTAGGATTAGTGGTTGTTCCGCTGATGGTTAAGAACTTTTTTCCTTGTTCTTGCCAGAGTCGTAGTTCCGCTTTTTGTTGGTGGTAACGTCCTTTGATGTAGATTGCTTTGATGTTTTCTAGTGCATCGGTGTTTCTGATGAGTACTTCAGTGTTTTGGCTGCTTGCGCGTTCTAGACTTTCGTCTAATTCTTGGTATTTTTTTTCGCTGTATGGGTTGAGGCTGAAGTCGTTGAGTGCTAGTCGTTTTTTTTCTACGTTGTTGATAATGTTTTCTGCGAGGATGTTGGTTGCTTCTGCTTCTGTGGTGTTCATGACGATGTCTCCTCGTTGTTGGATGTTGTCTGCTCGTTCGGTGACTTCAAGTTCGTCGAGTTTTTTGTTAATCTCATCGATATTGTCTTCGCTCTTTACGAGTCCTTGGAGGTTTTGTGTGTATAACCAGCAGGTTCCTAGGTCTCTTCCTTTGTCGTCTTTGCCGCAGGTTCCTATCGCTACCCATCGGTTGTCTCCTGATCCTTCATCAGGGTTGAGATAACTACATTTTCTTACGATGCCAGTGTTGAGTAAACTGTTTCCTAAAGGCCCTAAACCGAGAGTTACAGCGTTTTGTAGTGGTGTTCGTTGTAGGATATTGCGTTGTTCGGGTACGCAGTCTGCTGCACTGTCTATTGATTTGCCGTTGACTTGTGATGTTACGTATTCGTCTACTAAGTAGTTGACGCTGAAGTCTGTGGTTATTTTTCCGTAGCCGCATTTGACGGTGGTGCCGTAGCGTTCGCTTCGTGATTCTATGCATATTTGGTTGTAGCCTTCTTTTGCTATCAATGGTTTGCTTTCTGTTGCGAATTGTCCTGCTGCTAGTGTTTTTCCTCTGATGATGGTGATGGGTGAGTAGCCAGAGATGGGTTGTTCATTTATGTCTGCTGCTCGTAAGTATACACTGTAGGTCATTGCTGCTCGTGATCCTGCGAAGATGTGGTATTGGTAAGTGTAAATGAGCTGTATTTCTCCTTGTCCTTTGATGTCGCTGTAGGTTTTCGTGTTGAAGAATGCTGTGTATTGTGGTGGGCTTTCGGGTGTGGTTATTTCTTCTACGAATTTTCCTATGTCTGGTCCTTTGCCGTAGATTGCTGCTTTGCATATTTCTGTTCCCATTTCGTCTAAGCTTTTTCCTGCGTAGCCTGCGAATACTTGTTGTGCGTAGTCTTTGGTGAAGTAGTCAAGTGTTTGTTTGCTTCGGTCAAAGTTTGCTTTGAAGCTTGCGTATTCTCCTCCGCCTTCTGCTCCAAATACTGCTTCTCCTACGACTCCTAATAAGCCGTTTTTGACGTTGAATATTGCTGATGCTTCTCTCCAGAGTGTATCACACAAGTAGAAGTTTCTGAGCATGTCGCAGAAGCCTACGCTTTTTCCTTCTACTTTTGCAGTGATTAAACATTGTTTGTAACTTTCAAGGATGCTTTGTATATTTTCTAGTCCTGCGACGATGCCAGTTAAGCAGACAGGTAAGGTGTAAATATCTCCTCCGAGTACGACCCAGTTGGGTGCGCAGAGGATGGTGCTTCCGATGATGCCTGTTTCTGCGACGTTACTTACTTGCCATTTTCCTTTGAGGTTGCATCGCGTGCTTGGGCATATGACCGGGTCGCAGGCGTTGAAGAGTATTTTGCAGTTGGTGGGGCTCATGAAGTCGGTGCATCTGCTGCCGTAATTCTTGGTTGCTTGTTGTATAGCATAGTTTCCTAGTTTGCATCCGGTGCGTACTTTTTCTCCTTCTTTGAGTTCTTTTCCTGCTGTTTTTTTGTTGATGAGTCCTACGCATTCGTTTGCTTCGTCGAGGCTTCTGAGTTGTCCTTTTGCTTGGCTGTTGGTTTTTGCTTGTTCTTGGTAGTATTGTTTTGCTTCTGCGAGTGTTCCTATGTAGCGTGCGTCTGCTGTTCCTAGGTCGTCGTTAGCTAGTACTCGTTCGTAGACTTTTACTCCCGTAACGATGCCTGCGTCATTATAGGTTGTTTCTAGGTAGAGTGTTGATCCTGCGCTTATTCTTTCGACGCGTCCTTGGTTTCTTCCTTCGGTAACGAGTGTTGCTTTGGGTGTGTGTTCGTCTCGTATGCGTTCTTGGATGACTTTGTCGTTATCTGCTAATTCATAGAGGAGTTTTGTTTCTGCTTTGTTTTCGTCGAGGAGTTTTCCTGTTTTTCCTTGTGCTTTGTCAGGTTGTAAATAGTATTTTTGTCCGTTGTCAGTGATGTAGTCTCCTTGTGGGTCGGTGCGTACTTCTATAGGGAATGGTCGTAGTTTTGCGGGTGTGTTGGTTGTGCTGAGGGGTGCGTATTGTCGTTTGAGTGATTCTCTATGGGCTTGTTGTTGGTCTGGTTGGAGTTGTTGTAACGCGGGGGTATTCGTTACAGAGGTGTCTATTTTTGTTCGTAGGTCTTTGTAGTATCCTTCTTGGAGTTCTTCTCTGAACGTGTCGGTGAATTCGTAGCTTTTGTGTGTTTCTGCGTAGAGTTTTGCTAGTGCTTGGTCGTCACTAATGACAGTAGTAACGTCTACTTTGTATTTGTCTTTGAAGTAAGCTGGTCGTTCAGTGATGAATGTTTTGAATTGTTGTTGTGTTTGGGGTTTCAGCTCTTCATATTTTGTTTTTCTGAGGTCTTCGGTTATTTGTTGTCGTGTGTCTTCTGCTTGGAGTGCTACTTCTTGTTGTAGTGCTAAAAATCCGTCGCTGGGTTTGTTGCTTCCTTCTGCGAATTTCTTTCTGAAATACCAGTCTCGTGCTTCATCACTTTGCGGGTCTATGCCTACACTTTCTTTTTTAGCAGGATCTTTTACCGTGATGCCTGCTTTGCTGAGTTCTGCGCTGATAGTTTCTTTTTTGAGTGCGTTGTCAATGATGTTTTCTGCATTGCGTAGGTCTTGTTCGTAGGCGTTTTGGTTTGCGAAGACGTATTGGTCATAGTCTTTTATTGTTGTTTGTTGTTCGTAGCGTTGGTGCCACATCTCATTGACTTTTTCTCGTGCTATGCTTCCTGTTCCTCCACCGACAACGTTGCTAAGGAATGATGTTGTCCATAATGCTCCGAAGGTTATGAAGCAGAGTTTGCTCCAGAACTCGTGGATTTTTTTCGCGTTGGTTACTATTTTTACGAGGTCTTGTATCGTGTCTTCGGTGTTGTTGATTTCTTCGTCGAGTGTTTCTGCAAATAAGGGTAGGTCTGTTAGTCTTTTTTCTATGGGTAAATTAAGGTTGAATTGTGCTGTCGTTGTTGCTTTTTCTGTTTCTGGAAGTATGGTGAGGTGTGCTTCTTTACCTACTTCTACTTTTTTGAGTTGTAGGCAGGTTTTAGTAATTTTTCCTTGTGCGTCTTTTTCTCCGTGACAGTAAGGCTGTTGTAAAGTAATGATGTCTTGTGTTGCATTGTCATGGAAGATAACTATTTGATTGGGTTGTATGCCTTGTATGAGGAGTTCTTCGTTGGGTGCGGGGCTGGGTATTTTTTCTTGTTCTCGTGCTTGGAAGTTTTTGTTATCGAGACTAAAGTATGCTAGTGCGTTGTAGTCTTGCACTTTTTGGTAGTAGTAAGGTATGATTCTTACAGTTATACCTCCGTCAGTGACTTCTATGGGTGTTTGGCATTGTTGTGCGAATACTTCGTAGCTTCTTCTTTTTATTTCTAGGACGTTGCGTTGTATGTCGTCAGTGGTTATTGCTTGCAGGTCATCAATTGCTCCTAAGTTTTCTATGATCCCTCCAGGTATTCTGTTTTGTGTCATGCGTTCGTAGGTGGTTACGAGTTGTTGTTGTGCTAAATGCGCGTAATTTTCTTTTTCTTCATAGCCCGGAAATAAGTTGATGACTTCTTTGAATGATGTTACGGCATCGTCAAATGATTTTTTGATGTCTTGTTCGTAGGTTCCGGGTTGGGTTACAGTAGTAGTTACTTGTACGTTGCCTTGTTGTGTAGTAATGGTATTTCTGTTGCAGTTGGGTACTCCTGATTCTAAGGTGAGTGTTCTTTGCTGGTTGCCGTTTTGGATGGTTACCATAACAGGTGTTAAAGTGATGGTTGTGCTTTTTGGTGTGCTTGGTGTAGCTTTTTTTTGTTGTGCAGGTGTTAATTGTATGTTAGTAATATCAAAATCATTGAGTACACCATCAGCAGGTATTTTTTGTCGGAAAATGTAGTCTCCTGCTTGGGTAATGTCTTGTTTCAGGACATAGGTTTTTTTGTCGTTTGCTTGTAGGGTGATTGCGAGTTTTGCTCCTGCACATTCTGTTCCTTCAAGTGTGGCAATGAGTTCGTAGGTATCGTCTTTACTGACAGGGTAATTTCCTTGGGGGATAACTATTTTTTTTCCGTTGATGGTGAGGGTATTGCCATTGAGGTTCAATACAGAACGGGTTAGTTTGCAATCGTTTGCTTGTAGTTGTGCTGTTTGTTCTTGTATGTTAGTGATTTTCCAGTTGCTTCCAGGGTAGATTGCTTGTCCTTGTTGGAGTGTTCTTGTTTCTATGATACCATTGCGTTCTATGTAGAGCCAGATGTTGTCTGCTTGTTTGGTGATGTCGTCCACGCGTATCTTGAATTTTTGTAGTAAGTCTTCTGATGTTGTTTGGTAGAAGCTGTTGTCGTCTTTTTGTGTGCTGCTGGTTTGTCCTTTTGTTATGCGTAGGTTTTCTTTGATGATTTTTAGGTCGTTATTGTAAATGTCTAGGGTTACGCTTGTTTCTGTTATTTCTTTTGCGTGGAGTAGTCCTATCGGGCTTCTGTCTTTTTCTCGTTCTTCTTTCCATGTTTCGAATGGTTGTGCTCGTGCTACGGTTTCGAATTCGCTTGCTCCTAGTCCTTGGTAAATATCAAAAGTGATGTCTGCTTGTATCCCTATGCGTATGCTTTTGGGTATATCTGCTTCTTTGGGTATTTTTCCTAGAGTTACTAAGAGGTAGCCAAGGTTTTGGAAGCTTAGTTCTCCGTCTCGTGGTTTGATGTATTGTATGCCTGCTATGCTAACAGTTTTGTTTGCGGGTGTTGTGGTAACGTTCGTTTTTCTTACACGTATGTCTTTGATACGAGGTATACTGATGCTGGGGTTGATGGGTATGCCGGAAAGGAGTGCGACAATGGGTATGTTTTGGTTTTCTAAAAGATTAGCAGTGATGGTTTGTGGTTGGTAGCCTACGACTTCTATGAGTATGTCTGAATATTCTGAGTTATCATTTTCAAAAGTAGTACTTATGGTTTGGTTGCTGGTTGTTCTGTTAATATTTCCAGTAACGATTGCTGCTTCGCTTACTGGCATCATGAGTACGAAGAAGATGAAGATGAGTGTGGTGTTTATTCTTGCCATTGTGGTGCTATTCTTGGGCTTTTTTTGATTTTTTCTTGTACCATGCTGAGTGCTTCGTAAGTTTTTGGTTGTCCAAAGTAGGGTAAGGTGATGGTGAGTTGGTTATAATAGTTGAGGTCATAGTTGGTTGCGGTGAAGGTGTAGTCATTTCCTCCCGTGATCATGTCGGTGATGGTGAGTGGTGGTATTTCTTGTTTTTCGCATTGTTCTTCGGTAATGCCGAAGAATGCTCCTATGCCTCCTTTGGGCACATCGACGCAGTTGTTGAGTGTTTTTCCCGGTATGGTAAGTCCTCCGTCGTCCGTGGTGAGTAAATAGCTGGTAACACTATAGGTTCCTGGTAGGAGTTGTAGGCTGGTTATTCCTGGTACGATGATGCTCGTGCTGTAGGGTTCTGTGGTGTGTTGGAATCTAATAATGACTTGTTCGTTGTCGTACAATTCTCGTAAGGCTCCGTTTTGGTTTACGTTAACTGTTACAGTTTTTTTGTAAATTTTTTCTAGTCCTACAGATATGCTTCCTGTTGCTGTGCTGCTGATGATGCTTTGTCCTGATTGGTAGCCTTGTTTTTCTGCGAGGATAATGCCGTTTTCGCATGCTGCCATAGTGGTAGTGAGTGTTCCGTCGTTTCCTGTTGTTCCTAACGTGCAAGTGTTTCCTGCGCATTGGTATTTGAGTGTTGTTTCTGGTAGTGGCTGGTAGTTATTGTTTTCATCGGTGCTTAATGCATAGATAGTAAGTTCTTGTTGGTCTGCTTGACATAGTGCTGAGTTTTCTGTTGTGGTAATAACTTCTTCAGGTAGTAGTGTTGCTTGTCGTGGTTGGTTGTGGTCGATGATGACTTCGTAGGCGAATTGGAATCGTTCGTCTCCTTGGGTTATGGTAATAATGACGGGATATTTTATGGTGTAGACGAAGTTGTATTGGTTGAGGCAGAAGAGTGGCATCAGGAATCCTGCCATCTTGTTTTCTGTGGTGTAAGGTTGTCCTCGTAAGAGTTGGTCATTTTCGTGTCCGTGTATTTGCATGACGAGTGGCCATGCAGTGTCATAGGTAATGTCGACGTTAATGTCTTTTGTTACGGTGAGTCCTTGTTGTACAAAATATTTTTCTTTGACCGTGTGCGCTCCTCCTGCGGGTTTGATGTAGGGTAGGTTGCTGTTGATAATGTTTTTCAGGTTGTTGTAAACTTCTTCTTGGTTCCATAGTTTTGGTTGGCAGGCAAAGTCTACGCCCGAGTAGGGTATTTCTTTATACACAATCATGAAGTCTATGGTTTTGTTTTCTAGGATGAGGCTTTGTTCTAGGTAGTTGTAGGTTTGGTGTGCTGTAGCGTAGAGTGTTCCTAGTGCTGAGGGTATCGTAATGGTTTGTTTGTTAAGGTTGAATATTTGTTCTTTGTAGGTTATGGTTACGGGGTAGGTGAGTGTTACTTGTACATTGCTTTTTCCTATCGTTACGATGCTTACGGGGTTTGCGGTGTTGAACTGGTAACCTTGGTATTGGTAGGTAGTGTAGGGTATGCATGCTCCTACATGCCCATCAATGTAGCGTTCTAGTGCTGTTTGTAATTCTTTGAGTGTTGGTTGTTGTGTTCTTGCTATGCCATTGTTTTGTTCATAATACCAGTATGCTGTGGGTATCCCTCCAGGTACGCTAGATATGCTGTTGCTGAAGGGGTCGATGATGCTGGGGAATGGTTGTTCTAGTTCTAAGTAGCCTCCTTGGATGCTGATGAGGTTAATGCCTTCTTTGGTGACTTGTTCTAGGCATCCTTGGATGTTTGCTTGTAGGTCTTGTATTTGTGCGGGTAGGCTTGTTGATGTGGTGATGCCTTCTTGTAATTCTCCTGATGGTTTTAAGTAGAGAAGAAGCAGTACACCTGCTAGGACGATGATGCCGATAATAACATAGATGCTAAGTTGCCCTCTTTTTTCACCCATAAAAACTCTTGTTTTTATCGATTTTCTGCCTATTTTAATCTTTTTATAGTCTTCAAGAAATTGTTTTGTGTTGGGTCTAATCATGTTTTTGCGATACCCCAGAGTAAGTTGAAGTGTTGTCTATACATATGTGTAATAAGAGGTGAATGGATCACAATGGCAACGAGTGATGGTTCCCAGATATTGATGTTTATTTTATCACCGTAAATGAATATGGCTACAGGGCTGCCGTATTCTTTAGGTAAATAACGTATTTCTGTGTAATAAGATGGTGGTTTTTTTTCTGTGTAGATACCATAATATTTTATTTTTTTGTGTTGTGCATCGCGTAGCCATTGTTTTGCAAATACAGGTAGTTTTTCTCTGAGTTGTCCTTTGATGCCGTAGCCGTAAATGGTTTTTTGTTCTCTGATCATGTCTCGGAATGCTGATTTCATGCCTTCTTCTCCTTTGTAGACTTCTATGTCGATTCCTTCGAATGGTTTTTTGTGGAGTTCTTGTAGTTGTGGGAGTAAGGTATCAAGAAATTGTTTTTTTTCTTCAAGGAGATTATAGAAGTTTTGTGGGTCTGATGCTGTGTAAACAAGTGTTTTTCCTTGTTTTGAGAAGGTAATCAAGCCTTTTTCTTTGAGTTGTTCTAAAATATCATAAATGTTTGTGCGATGAAATCCACAGTCTTTTGCAATGTGCTTAACAGTGCAGGTTCCTTGTTTAAGCACACTATAATAAATGATAGATTCTGCTTTTGTTAGCCCTAGAGGTGTAAGGTCTTGCATAAGAGTGGGTAATTAGAGGTTTATTTAAAGTTGTCTATATTTAGACACATATTATCTATATACTACGAAATGACTATCATAGAGTAATGATAACTGATGATTATAGTAGGCGGGTAGTAAACTATGAAGAAATGCATGATATTACAAAAGATCAGCTAGAAAAATTTGTCGAAGCCGCAAGAATAAGTACAGGAAATATAGTGCTTGATGCAATGGCGGGTTATGGTACAGTAACTAAAACGATTCTGAGGTTTGCAAAAAAAGAAAGACTAGACATAACAGTAAAAATGTTAGACAGATCAATAGAACAGTTACATCGCCCTGAAGCAAGTGAGATACCCGGCGCCGTAGAAAGAATAGTCTGTGATATGCCGAGAGGTCTTGAGCAATTTGGAACAATGTCTGTCGATAGAGTATTAATGAAACAAGGACTATACGAAGTACCTAAAGAAGAGCAAGCACGAGTAATCACAGAGATATATAGAATCTTAAAGCCAAAAGGCATATTCGTGGGATGGCATATTAATATAGACGACAAACAAGATCAAACGGCTTTTCAGGAAGTTATTCAAAGAAAGGATGCATTAGCAGGCTATAAAGAATTAGCAGCTAGACGTTATTTCTTTCGTGTTGATGAACTCCACCACTATTTAGGTGAAGCAGGTTTTTGCAGGATAGAAAGACTTGATCACTGGGAGTTTTCTTTAGATACTAAAAAGGTAAAAGCACAAGAATTTTCTGGCAAAGAGGAAGCTTGGGAAGAATGGTGTAAATTTAGTGATGCCCGCCTAAATATTTTTTATCGAATACGAAGAGAAAGTGGTGAAAAAGTTGTCTATCATTTAGGTCACCAGAGCATTATTCGTGCAACAAAACGTCTGAAAGTAGCTCCTTATTGCTAATATTAAAGTTGTTTTACCATGTAGGGTCCTTCTAAAATGTAACCATGTTTTCTATAATAATCACGTACGCCGATGCCAGAAATAACAACTATTTTGTCACATCCTTCTTGTTGTGCTATTTCTTCTGTTTTTTTTAGTAATTGTTTTCCTAGTCCTTGGTGTTGGTAGGCTTTTTCTTCTCGTTCGTTGAGTGCTAGTTCTTTGCCGTAGACATGGAGTTCTCTGACAAGAAGTGATTTTTTTGTTATTTCTTTTCTGTATGGTTCTGTGGGTAATCGTAATCGTGCAAGTCCAAAAATAGTGTCTTTATCATTCACGTGTTCTAGGAAGTATTCTTTTCCTTTGCTTGCTTCGTAGGTTGTTGTTTTGAGGGTGAGTGTTTGGTTGATATTCTTTTTTTTGTTAAATCCTATTTCTCTACACCGTATACACTGGCATATGCTTCCTTCGTTATGCATTTTTTCTGCTAATATTTTTCTTATGTCTGAGTGTTTTATGCCTTCTCGTAGGTATTTGTGGGGTACTGCTCGCATGATGCGCATGATTCTGCAGTAGCGTGGTGTTATTTTCTTCATGGCTATTAAGAGTTGTAGTAATGTTTCTTCGTCGTAGGTTTGCCATCCTGTTTTTTTGCTTTCTTGTTCAAGTATGGTTCCTTCCATGATTTGTGTGGGGTATATTTTTAGGTGGTCGGGTTTATAGGCAGGATTTTCAAAGATTTCTTTGTACATAGCTAGATCTTTATCAATATTACTTCCCGGCAGTCCAGGCATCCAGTGGTAGCCTACTTTGAATGCTGCATCTTTTAGTCGTGCTGTTGCTGTTTGCACTGCTTGTACGTTGTGTCCTCTTTTAGTATTCTTGTAGAGTTGGTCATCGATGGCTTGTACACCGAGTTCACAGCGTGTTGTTCCGAATTCTAGCATTCTGTCAATATGGTTTTCTTCGCAGACGTCGGGTCGTGTTTCTATGCATAATGCTACGCATCTATTGTCTGCTTGTTCGTTGAGTTTTTGAGCTTCTACGAGTGTTGTGCTTGTTTTTTCGTTCATGGCGTCGTAGCATGATTTGATGAATGCGTATTGGTAGTCTAGAGTGCAGCTTCCTGGGTCAAGGAATGTTCCTCCGATGATGATTAGTTCTATTTTGTTGGTAGGATGCTGCATGCTTTTGAGTTGTTGGAGTCTGTCCGTGAGTTGTTTGTAGGGGTCGTAGTTGAGTGGTGCTGCTCGCATGATTGCTGGGCTGAGTGGTGTGTAACTTTTGGGTGCTCCTTCAAAGGTGGGGCAGTAAGTGCATCGCCATTTGCAGCTTAATGGCTGTACAACGACAGTGAGTGGTGTTACGCCGCTGACGGTTCTTACAGGTTTTCTTTGTAATGGCTGCATGGGAGGAGGGTGGAAAAGTAAGGTTAAAAAGGGTAACGATTTTCTTGTGGGTATGGATCAGGAAAAGGTTTGGGATATAATAGCTCCAGGTTGGGCTCATGTGAAACCATTTCAGTATCGTGATACTGCTAAAATGTTTTCTTTTGTTCTTACTCGTTGGAAACCAGGTAAACTAATGGATCTTGGTTGTGGTGCTGCGCGTGATAGTATTTTATTCGCCCAGAAGAGTTTTTCTGTTACGAGTGTTGATTTTTCTGCTAAAATGTTAGAGGAAGCTAGGGAGCAGTGTGAAAAAAAGAAAGTGAATGTAGATTTAAAAAAATCTTTTGTTAATAATTTGTCGTTTGATGATAATACCTTTGATTACGTCTGGTATTGTAATGTGTTAAGTGCTGTTGAGGGTGCTGATGCTCGTTTTCATTCATTAAAGGAGATTTTTCGTGTGTTAAAACCAGGTGGTGAAGCAGTGATTAGTGGTTGGAATCGTTTGCAGCGTAAGTTAATTTTCAAAGGTGGTGATTGTTTTGTTCCTTGGCGCAAGAAGGATGTCGTAGTGCAGCGTTTTTATCATAATTATTTTCCTTGGGAATTAAAAAGATTGTTGAAGAAATCTGGTTTTAAAATAATAATGTCTTCCTCATGGTTTTCATCTGCTACCATCTTCTTGATTAGGAAGCCTTAGAATTCTACGACAGGTGCTATTTCTGCGCCCGTTTGTGCTTCAAATGCTGTTTCTTGTTCGAATCCAAAGAGTCCTGCTATGATATTGCTGGGGAATCTTCTTGTTTTCACGTTGTAGTTTTTGACTGCTTCGTTGTAGCGTTGTCTGGCCACCGTTATTCTGTTTTCTGTTCCTGCTAACTCGTCTTGTAGACTTAGGAAGTTTTCTGTTGCTCGTAGTTCTGGGTAGTTTTCTACGTTGATGTTTAATGCTCGGAACTGTGTTAATACTTGGTCTGATTGTTGGAATGCTTGTATTTTTTCTGCTTGTGTTCCTGCTTGTTGGTAGGCTTCTTTTGCTGCTACTGCTCCTGTTCGTAGTGCTGCTATTTGTGTTTGTGTTGTTTGTTCAAATTCTACTGCTCCTTGTACAGTGTTGACTAAGTTAGGGATTAAATCTAGTCGTCGTTGGTAGGTTGTTTCGACGTCTGACCATGTTTGTTTTACGGTTTCTTGTGATGATACTAAGCCGTTGTAGCTTCCCATAGTCCATAAGAGTATGATAATGATAATCCCCAGAATTACCCAGCTGCTTTTGATTTTCTTCATGGTGTTTTAGTGGTTTATCCTTTTTTTAAAGGTTTGGTTTTATAATACTAATACAATTTAGGCTTTGCACACGAAGTAATGATTAAAATCTTAAAGAACCTGTTCTAGAAAGATTAATAGGCTTATTAATATAACAAATTACAAGATTTAGCATTTCTTAGACAAATCTTCATTTTTATAGGTCAATGATCTAGGGTGGGGCATATTAGATTTGATTCATGCAAATTAGAGGATAAAAATAGATTTATTACAAAAAAGGAGGTCATTTTGAAGAGATAATTTTTTAAAGAAATTTTGAGCAGCAACAAAAAGCTTCATTTCACAAAAGCGAAAAGAAGAACAAATCTAAGGAGAAAAACAGCATTTCAAAAAAACGAGGTCGGAAATATGCCACACCCTAGGTCAATGATCTATAAAATTGTTCTTGATATTCTTTATAAGCTGCAAAAATAATTGTTTCATCATGGTTTTCCCTATGATTCTTTAAATATATGTCTATAAAGAAAACACTACTCTTCTCTTTGTCGAATAAAAAAATAACTCTCCCACCAGTTCCTCTTAATT
>DATDVL010000044.1:0-24314 GCA_035290025.1 Candidatus Nanoarchaeia archaeon | reverse complement strand
AAAAGCAATCTTATGAAAAGTCAACAAATTACGAACCATCTCACAATACGGTTCGCCCGCACGGAAAAAAAGTTTAATAACAGCCATAGTAAAAACCTAGTAAACTAACCTATTAAAAGGGTATGGGTTTATCATCACGACTTTCACCAAAATAGAAATCTTCCAACACTAATCTACGCCCTTGTGGAGAATCAGCAGAGCGATCTTTTACATACTTAAGATCCTCCAATGTCAAAGGACCATTAATATTAGGACCCGGACGACAAACACGCTCAATACGCATAATCAACTCAAGAGCATCACGAGCAGAATGACCTATTCTACCAGAAAAAATATTGCGACCCACTGCGGCCCTTTCTTCATGATCCGTTCCTGAAATGACTTGATTAATACTAACACCCAAACAATACGCATGAAAAAAATGGCCATACTGATGACGAAGATCAATAGGAAGAAGAATAGACTTATGACAACTCTGCTTTTCACAAAGCAAAGAACCTACTTTATGATCCTCAACATACGCAAGATAGTCTCCCTGAAATATTTCCAGTTGTACACTTCGAAATGTTTCTTCATCCATACCTAGCTCACATCTTTCTGCACTCCCCGAACTTTGCATTGCTAACAAATCATTCAATACGAGTGATTTCGCTTTTGGAAGAAAACCGAAATAAGCAACAAGTTCAGCATAATTATGGATACCAAAAGAAGCTAAGGATACTTCAGGAACTTGCGTTGACATAACATAATCTTATTTGCATCCCTTAATAAAACTGATTTATCTTGACTAAGGGACGAAAAAACAACACTTTTAAACTATCACTACAACTTCACTCCATGACAAAAACTATCAACCATGTCACTGACGAAAAACTGGAAAAATATTTTGCCATAACCAAAGAGGCATACGAGCACGCAAAAATGGCACCAGAAAAGCTTGTGATCAGCCAGCAAACAAGAAAAGACTTCCTTACCATGATAGCATGCTATATTAACGACGCAGAACACTTCGCAAAGAAAGGGGAAATCGTAACAGCATTCGCAGCACTCAACTACGCCCACGGGTGGTTAGACGCAGGAGCATGCATAGGAATCTTTGACGTGCATGACAACCGATTATTCACGAGGGACTAAATGCACCAAGCTATTATCGTCACAGGAACACCCGGCACGGGAAAAACAGCCCTCGCTAAAACCATAGCACAACAATTAGGAGCAACTTATATCGATATAAAAAAACTTATCAAACCTTACCACTTAGCAGAGGGTTATGACAAGAACATGCAGTCTTATACTATTACCAAAGAAAAACTTGTCAATGTTCTCATAAACGTTATCAACGCCAGTAAAAAAATCCTTGTCATTGATGGCCACCTCAGCCACTACTTGCCCAAAAAATATGTGCAAACATGTATTGTCACCACCTGTACTCTACCACTCCTACAACGAAGACTCAAAAAAAGAAACTACACACCAAGTAAAATAAAAGAAAACCTAGAAGCAGAACTGTGCAACGCATGCTTGGGAGAAGCACGCGACCAAAATCATAACATTATTATCGTTGACACCACCCACAACCCAAAAAATATTAACTGGAAACAAGCACTATGAACGATATTATACAATTCAAAGAACAGCCACTATCCCTAGGATTCAAAACCTGCTACACGGTACAAGACTTTGTCATCAAAAAAACTGTTCATGAAGAAGAAACAAAAAAAATATTGAACAACCCCCACGTTGACATCATCACCAACCTAGAAACCAACAAGAAAGCAGACAAAACCAACAGCAGACGAGCAGGACTCAACCACACACTTTGCAAACTAGCAACACACAACCGTATCATGATAGCATTCAACTTCCGATTAGTACTCCATCATGCAGACCGACAACTTATCATAGGAAGAATGCAACAAAACGTGAAACTCTGCAGAAAATACAAAACAAAAATGATCATCGCCAGCTTCGCAACGAACAAATATGAACAACGAACACCACAAGACCTACAAGCATTCGGACAAAGCATAGGCATGACTGCAAAAGAAGCACAACAAGCACTCACCTACAAGAAAAAAGAACCCTTGATACGACAACTCTAAAGAAGCGCACTCTGCCAATCTAAAGCCCTCTGCAAGGCTTCATACGCCTTCCTTCGCACATGAATATCAGCAGTATTTGGCAATGACCAACAATAACGAGCAAAACCATCTTCATCACCAAGATGTGTGTACACTGATGTCAGAAGCTCTTTAGCTCCTTCCTTCGCTTCTTTTAAACCTTCACCTTTATGAAAGAATGACCAGTCCAAGTCACCACTAACACTCATTACCTGATCAAGTGACGGCACGTAAGATGTACCACTAAATCCATGGTTGTCCATAGTCGCATCACCTAAATAAAAATCAAGAGACCATAACCAACAAGAAAATCCTAGCTTATCAGAACCTACATTAAATAAACGACTAAACCTGCTCGGAGCCGACGCAGGATTTCTTGATCTTTTCATCGTTTTTAACTTATTTTTCATGACCAGACCTTGACTTATGGACATGGTATAACATACTCCCCGAGTACTCTCGTCTATAGTATCACACAACAAACCTAAAAGATTACCATCATTCTGAGCAATACGTTCGACAAATCTTCTTGGCAGTACTGCTAAAGACCGAGCAATCTTTGACTCATAGGGATGATGCGCAAATTCTGGATCATTATAAGCCCCTTGCTCACCCAAAAACTTTTTTGCACGCCCCACAACATAATCAGCAACTTCTGTAAAACCAATATCCATCGAACGTTCAAAAATAGTAACTGGAACCATGTCTACAGGAGTTCTATTCTTCCCACCGACAGGATTAATCTTCACACTTGCCGCATAACAAAGAATACCAGGACTAAAAACACGATAACCATCCAAACACAATTGTGGCTTTTTCATTTCATCAATAACCTGCCTGTAAAATATTTATCACTTCAAAAAAGACGTAAACCTTGAAGCCTATATAAACATAATTCACTCAAAATATAGACAAGCTCATCCGCAAAAATTACAACATAAAAATTGTTAATGCCCTCTCAACATATCATAGTTTCGTTTAAAATCCTTAAGAACACTTAACATAAGAACCCCTTCAATAACACGTGTACGATCTTCTAACTGCCCAAAACAACCAGGCATTCTTTGATTAATATCACGCACAGCACCGAGTAAACCTTGCATAGTCCGTGTTTGCACACTCTCTATAAGCTCATCACTTATCTCCACTGTAGCCTCAAGATTATCCTCACAAGGCATCACTAAAGGCATACTTTTTCGTCCATAACACCCCAGATACGGGTCAGCATAAAGCCGTTCAAAAGCCGCCTCACACCAACTTTCCGGTTCAACAGTATCCACAGCAAGCATGGATGTCACGTCCCTACACGGCAACATGCCTATAACTACACGTAACCAGTAATCAGAGCCTTCATGCATAGCATGAGGAAAATGCAAACTTTCAAGTACATAATCTATCGTGGGCTCGTGAGCATCAGCTAAGCGATGAACAAAACGACGCGATAATCCCTGCATAACCTTCGCTATTTCCTTATCATTAAATCTCTCCGCACGATCTTCACCTAGATATAAAAATTCTCTATTCTTATTATTAGACACTTGCGCAACAGCATGCTCAACAATGTAACGCGTCAAATCCTCCTTTGTGATGGTACGATGACGAGTAATCATCACTAAATTAAAAACTCGCAACCTACGATTACCCACCTGTAGTTCTGGAGCATCATTACTGCGATATAAAGAACTCCCATGAATCCTTGAATAATCTGGCAACTCAAGTATAACAGTCATTTTGCAAAAAACATAGCAGTCCAACTTTATAAATATAATTCACCTATCTTACAGACAACCTTAAATAATAAACTTCACTACCAACATCTATGCAGATAAAAGCAACACAACGAGAAAACCAACGCTACCTTGTCTATGACATCCTCAGCGAACAGCCCTTACCCTTAGCAACCATGATTACTACCATTCAAGCAGCAGTAAAAGACTATTTCGGCATCCAAGGACTAGCAAAAGCAAACATTCACTTCATGACCCAAGAAAAAAATCGCGGCATCATACAAACCAACGCCAAAAATGTTAATGAATTACGCACTGCTTTAGCATTCGTAAAACATATAAACCAGCAAAACGTCATTGTCAGAACCATCAACGTCTCAGGCATGTACAAAAAAGCCGAAACAGCGATGAAAAACATTCTCACAAAGGAGGAATAATCACATGCAACCAGGAGATATGTCACACCAAGCCATGGGCTACGATAGAACCAGCGCCATGTTCAGCCCCGATGGAAGACTCTTACAAGTAGAATACGCAAAGAAAACCGTCAAACAAGGAACCACAGCCATAGGCATCGTCTGCAAAGACGGAGCACTCATACTCGCAGATAAGCGCATAGCAGAAAAACTTATCGTACCCAAAAGCGTAGAAAAAGTATTCCAAATAGACCAACACATCGGAGCGGCAGTATCAGGAATAGTAAGTGATGGAAGAATACTCATAGAACGAGCACAAGTACTCGCACAACAACACCGCGTCACCTACGACAGCCCGATAGAAACAGACAACTTAGTGAAACAAATAAGCAACCTCAAACAAATGTACACCCAAGTAGGAGGAGCACGACCCTTCGGCGTATCACTTTTATTCATCGGCATGATTGACGAACCACAACTCTTCATCACCGACCCGACAGGAATATTCTTTGAATACAAAGCAACCGCCATGGGAGAAGCAGAAAACGAAGTTAAAGACATTCTCAACAAAGAATACCGCGACAGCATGACCTTACAAGAAGGGCTCAAAATGGCTTATAATGCACTCAAAAAAGTATTAGGCAAAGACTTTAACATTGACCGCATTGATGGTGCTTACATTAGTAGTAAAGACAGCACGTTCCAACGCTATACCAAAGAAGACTTCGCCAGAATCAGCAAATCCTAATGGTAGATATTGACAAAGCCGTCACGGCACGCATCAAGAAAAACGGGAAAACCTACGAGCTACTCGTAGACCCTGTAGCAGCACAAGACTACAGAAAAGGAAAAAGCATCAGGATACGAAGCATAACTGCCGTTGATGATATATTTACTGATGCAAGAAAAGGCATCAAACCATCAGTAAAAGAACTTGAAGAAGCATTCAAAACCAGCGACATACCAACAATCATTCTAGAAATCATAAAACACGGAGACATACCCATAACATCACAACAACTCCACGCACAACGAGAAGAACTACGCAAACAAATCGTGACCAAAATACACCGCTTCACTATTGACAGCAGAACAGGACTACCCCACCCACCACAACGCATAGAAGCAGCCATGAACGAAGCGAAAATAAAAATAGAAGAAAACAAAACAGCAGACCAACAACTCGAAGATGTCATCACGGCACTACGACCCATCATACCCATAAAATTTGAAACACGACAAATAGAACTAGTCATACCACCACAATACAGCAGCGCAGCATTCCCCATCCTCAAACAACACAAACTACTCCATGAAGACTGGCTCGCTGACGGAAGCCTACGAGCAGTCATAGAAATACCCTCCGGCATAACGGACGATGTTTTTAGCAGTCTGCAAAAAATAGCACACGGACAAGTAGAAAGCAAAATACTCAAAACGTTTTAAGAGTCCATAAAACTTTTATACTCCACTTTGAAAATTTTAACCCATGACTGATGCAGTAACTCCACCACCACGCTGTCGAGATCTTAAGGGAACAAGCGAACTTGCTACACTCGTTCCAGGAGACTGTGTACCACTTCATTGCGGAAGCCTAAACGTCTTTGTAACCTATGCAGGACATGTTCCAGAAGAAAGAACAATAACTTTTGTTGAAATACCTCGAGGCCACAGAAAAGGAACAGGAGATCTAGCTTTACCCATTTGGAATGTTCCACAAGACGTATTTGTACATGGCGGCAGCATTCACCCTGACTATCGATGTCGCAACCAACTAGTTCCTGTAGGTACTGTTCATTATGCACATTACCGAGGACTTATCGACCTTCTCGAACCATAAAACAAAAGTTATATAAAGGGTCATTACCGAACCATCCTTTAGAGAGAAAAGCATAAGGAGTTATCGCATACAAAAAAACTATTCTATGGGAGAATTACACATACAACCAAAAGATATTGTCGTACCTGGACAAATATTAGCAACTGGCATGGACTACCTACCCACGTATGACACCTTCAGAGACGGAGACCACATCATCGCAGCACGCGTAGGATTAGTCAACGTTGACGGCAGACTCATCAAACTTATACCCCTAAACGGAAGATACTTCCCCAAACAAGGAGACCAAGTCATAGGACGAGTCGTTGATATGAATTTCAGCAACTGGTACGTAGACATTAATTTCGCCAACGATGCTGTATTATCATCACGAGACACAGCAGAATTCATCGACCGCGGAGCAGACCTCAGCAAAATTTTCTGTCATGGTGATTACATCGTTGCAGAAATAGCAAAAGTAACCCGAGGAACCGTAGAATTAAACATGCGAGGACCTGGCTTTAGAAAACTAGGACCAGGAAAAATCATCAAAGTCAACTCCACCAAAGTACCCCGTATCATAGGAAAACAAGGAAGCATGATTACACTTATCAAAGAAAAAACAGGCTGCAAAATAACTGTCGGACAAAACGGTCTTGTATGGGTATCAGGAGAGCCAGCAGCAGAAATAAAAGCAATTCATGCTATCAACTTAATAGAACAAAAAGCACACTTAGAAGGACTCACCGATGAAGTCACCAAATTCTTAGGAGCACCAGCATGATCAAACGAGAAAGCGGAAGAAAAGTAGACGAACTACGACCCATAGAAGCAAAAACAGGAGTCATACCACGAGCAGACGGAAGCGCCATGTTCAAAATAGGGAATACCACCGCCTACGCAGCAGTCTACGGACCACGAGAACTCCATCCAAAATTCTTGCAAAACCCAGAAACAGGTATCTTACGTTGCAGTTATAACATGATAGCATTTTCCGGATCAGGAGAACGCGTACGACCTGGAGGCAACAGACGATCCAAAGAAATAAGCCTTGTCACAGAAAAAGCATTACTCCCTGTTTTAGATTTAAGCCAATACCCCAACGCAGTCATCGATGTCTTCATAGAACTTATAGAAACTGATGCAGGAACACGATGCGCAGGCATATGCGCAGCAGCACTCGCACTCGCAGATGCAGGCATACCCATGAAAGACTTGCCCGCAGCCATATCCGTCGGTATCATAGAAGACCAGATTATTGTTGACATTGATGCTAACGAAGACTGTGACATTGGAGCAGTCGACGTACCGGTTTGTGTACTCCCCAGAACAGGAGAAATAACCCTCCTCCAAATGGATGGCATAACCACCCTAGACCTACTCAAAAAAGTCATTGACAAAGCAATTGTTGCAACTAAAGAAGTTAACAAAATACAACAAGAAGCACTCAAAAAAAGGTACCAAGCATGAACAGCAAAATAACACGAGAACACATTCTGAATCTGCTACACCAAGGGTTACGAGAAGACGGACGAGGACTTGAAAATTATCGAGAACCTGTAACTATAGAATACAATATCGCACCAAAATCAGCAGAAGGATCAGCACGCGTACGCATAGGATCAACAGAAGTCATAGCAGGAGTAAAAATGGAAGTAGGAGAACCCTTCTCTGACACGCCCGACGAAGGAGCACTCATGATAGGCGTAGAACTCATACCTTTAAGCAACCCCGAATTCGAAGCAGGACCACCACAAATAGAAGCCATAGAATTATCACGCGTCATCGACCGAGGCATACGAGAATCCCACGTTATCGACATGAAAAAACTCTGCATCAAAAGCGGAGAAAAGGTATGGACTATCATCGTAGACATTTACCCTATTAATGATGCAGGAAACCTCTTTGACGCCTGTGCACTAGCAGCATGCGCAGCACTCAAAAGCGCAGTATTCCCCCATTACGATGAAAAAACAGACGTTGTTGACTACAAGAAAAAAACTAAAAACAAACTCCCCCTAGGAGACATGCCCGTTGGCGTTACTGTTATTAAGATCAAAGACAAATTCCTCATAGACCCAACAACAGAAGAATGGGAAAACTTAGACGCACGCTTAAGTGTCTTCACCTTGCCCAACGGCAATCTCTGTGCACTACAAAAAGGCGGGAACAAACCGTTACGACCAGAAGAGCTATATACTATGATTAACCTTGCAACAGAACGAGGAAACTACCTCAGAGGTTATTTAGCATGAAACACACCAAATACGAAAAAGCACGCATCATCGGAGCACGAGCATTGCAAATAGCCATGGGAGCACCCATCCTTGTCAGCCTTGGGGAAGAACAATTACAAGCATTCCAATTCAATCCTATCAGAATAGCAACGCACGAATATGAACAAGACATTTTACCTATAACTATTCGACGACCGATGCCCTGATGTTATTATTGCTTAGTGGTTAAGGTTCATAAGTCTTATAAATACGAATTTTTACTTTTTATTAAACAACATGGTGCAATCTCTTCCAAGAAATCCTGAAGCCCATTTTGATGCTACACCTAAAAGGTTTAGTACGACTTCTAAAATTGTTACCTTAACACCTTATGAACAAAGATCAGGCATTCTCGTAGGAGATATTGATGCTCTTAGAGCAGGCATAACTTGTTATGTAACTAAAGTTCGTTCTCGCTATGAAATAGGACAAAAACCTAAAATTGTTCTTCAAAAAACTTTTGATGATCTGGAAGGAAGATTGATTAGAGCCAGAGAGGAAGCGCTTAAAGAAAATAGACAGGTTATGGGTGAGGTTGAACAAAAGTTGCGATCATTATCAAGTGTGACACCAGAAGTAGAACGCGAACTTTCCACCCATTTGGATGGAATAGCTAGAACTTTAGAAAAGAATGCTGTCTATGAAGGAGAACTGAGAAGAGATCCGTTCAGCGTTAAAGTTCCCAATGAAGAACCGATTGGTCCTTATAACAAGAGTTTACTAGAATACCCTTCACAAGGTGAAGGACCTGAAATAGCTGTTGAAGTGGTTGATGGTAAGTATGTAATTCATGTGCATAGAATAAATAAGAGAAAAGGTATGAATGGTTGGGTTGATGAAAGGTTTGAAGAAGAACTGGCTAAAAAACTCCGTACACAACGATTAGTATGGCGTGCTGGTGTACAAGCTACTTTCGATGAAGTTGATGGTATTTGGTATAATATTCCATTGTTAGACATCTTAAGAAAAGGCAAACTGGGCTACACACCTAGCGTAGCATTAGGTACGGAATTAGAAGAAGTAGGAGTGAGGACATTTAAAGAATTAGAAAATAATTTATTAAGAGAATCTCATGGAGTATGCTTTGGATTAAAATCTGGAAAAGAAAACTATGTAGTTACTGTTGATGGCAGTCATATGCACCCTTTTATCCAATCAGATAAGATGCAAGAATCTGAAGATGAATTTCCTGATAAGAAGGAACATTATGCCCACGTGTCGAAAAGAAATGTTGTAGGCCCAGCATGGACAAGTAAAGATCCATTCAGTGAACGCAGAGATCCAAAAGACAGGCCTAAAATTGAAAGACCTCGGTTAGATATTTCTCTAGATTTCCCCCGAGACGGAATAACTGTTTTCCGATTGCCTGAAGTGGATTTGAATAAACAAGCTTCTTTACTTAAGGCAAGAGATGATTTATTACATGTTCTAGAAGGTTTTAAAGCATAACTTTTCAATGGCATTAGTATGAGCATATTGCCTCAAAGCAAAACATGTCCTTTGTAATCACAAATTCTTAATATATTTACTTACTTCATCCAAATTCTTGAACTTCAAACCTTTCTTTTTCAACGATTTCTTTTGATACTCAGGATGTAACTTGATGTCTAAGAAGTGTTGTTCATACTCACCCACCACCTGATCAATAGCAGCAGACTTATCCTTCAAACCAAACTTTGCCTTGACCACATTCAAGACTCTATTCGTCTTTTCATTAATATTAATCATTGCTTGTACCATATCTATTCCGCATATATGCCTGTATATGTCTTGTATATAAGTCTTCTGTCTCAGCGCTAACCTGTTACTCCGAAACAATGATTATGAAAGCTTTTATACGTTCTTTCCGACCAAAAACTATCCCAATTCTAAAGGGAAAAAGGAGGTGTTTAGTCAAATGGCAAATATCGTCATGGATACAACCAGTGCAATCGTAGATCCCCTACGCCAAATCTGGGTCAAAATAGTAGAGATCGTACCCAGCTTAATTGCAGCCATCGTAGTATTAATCGTTGGAGCATTTGTTGGAGTAATACTCGGACACGCAGTCAAAGTATTATTGGAAAAATTAAAGTTTGATGAATACATAAGAAAAGCAAAACTCACCAAAGCCGTGGGTCACGTGCACATACCTAACATTATCGGAGAAGTCGTCAAATGGTACATCTTCGTCTTGTTCTTGGCACCAGCAGTACAGATAATTTCACCATCACTAGGAGCACTCAGCGACATGCTTATGCGTTTCGCATTATGGCTACCCTCATTGATGGCAGGAGTAATCATCTTCTTGCTAGGACTCGCCGGAATACACTACTTGTATGCAACCATTAACGAGCATACCAGTTTGAAAGGAGTACGAAGCGCTAATAAAATCCTCAGCTGGATTTTAGGTATCATCTTGGCTATCCTTTCCTTGCGACAGATAGGCGTTGAAGTCGGTTTCTTAGAGCAAACGTTCCTCTTAATTGTAGGAGCATTAGCATTAGGAATAGCCCTAGCATTAGGCATAGGACTCGGACTTGGACTACGTAAAGAAGGAGAAGAATTCGTCCGTGGTGTAAGAAAGCACTTGTAAGTGCTTCTTTTTTTCTTTTTTTAATTATTATTTACCGAAGATGTTCTATGTACTAGTACTAGTGTATGATAGTACTGTTGCTGTTCAAGAGGTACAATCTCACCCAACAAATTAGCCTTACCAATACTTAACTGATGTTTATTATCACCAGCGACTATACAAATAGCTGTGTTTGGAAATAATCGACGCACTTGCTCAACAATACCCACAAGACCATTACGGTCATCCCTAACAACCCGAGCAAAAGTGCCGTCAGGAGTCTTATAACGAGCTTCAGCTTCCACATGCGTACCTACTAAAGAACACCTCATTTCAGGATCATCAATACAATCTAACAGAGGATTATCTTCATGAATTCTTCGTTGATACACAAATAAACGAACTTCCCCCATTATCATATGACTCCCTTTATTTCTCCTCATTTTAAATTTTATGGACGTAAGCTTTATAAACCGAATTTAGAACCAATGACTTATGACAGAACAAGAAACGGTACAAGCACCAGAACCGCAAAGCCAATACGTTGTACCCCTTGAAGAATACTTAAAAGCAGGCATCCATATAGGAACAAAATTCAGAACCACTTACATGGAACCATTCATCTACAAAATACGACCTGATGGTCTATCAGTCCTTAACGTACAAAAAATAGACGAACGATTACGCATAGCAGCAAAATTCTTAGCACAATACGAACCTGGAGGCATCCTCGTCACCGGAAGAAGAGAAAACAGCTGGAAAGCAGTACAACTCTTCAGCAAAGCAACTGGCATCAAAGTGTTCGTCGGACGCTACCCACCCGGCATCCTTACTAACTGCAACTTAGATGAGTTCATGGAAATAAAACTCTTATTTGTAACTGATCCTTTGCCGGAAAAAAATGCTGTACGTGATGCTGTAAGTGTAGGCGTACCCGTCATGGCACTCTGTGATACAAATAATGAAAGTAATTACGTTGACTACGTCCTTCCCTGCAACAATAAAGGAAAGAAAAGCTTAGGACTCATATTCTACATTTTAGCACGAGAATACTTGAAACTACGAGGAACCATCACCAGTGATGAACAATTCCCCTACAAAATAAGTGACTTTGTAGAAGAATAAACTTTTTCTATTTATTACAATTCTACAATTTGATCAAAACGAGCATTGGGCAACGCAGGCATTGTTGTATCGTTCAAAACTATTAAGTTGCTGTTCATATCACGCAAACAAGACTGTAAAGCAACAACAAAATTATTGATAACTGGCTGTGTATACCAGTGCCGTAATGAAGAAATAGCATCAATAAGCACAATTTTCTCACCATGATGATCAGCCAAGCGCTGCACGATACGTTTACTTAATTCTGTAAGATCAGGAGCAAACAAGTAATCAGCATGTGGCAATAATTCAGCATTGGCACGCTTACTCACCGTATCCATAAATAGCACGTTATGCGTAGGAATACCTTGACGATGCAACAAACGCTGCAAACTGACAATAGGACGATGCAAACTCACAACCAGCGTAGGACATTGCGAGCGCTCCAAGAAACGATATGCTTCTAAGAAATTATCACCCTGTGTATGTACCATCACTGAAGCCTGCTTGGGCAAATCTTTGTTAAATAACACCTCTTGTCACCTTCTTTACTACTTTTGTACCTGCTTATTTAAAACTTCGTACCCTTGAAGCTACTCATAGAAACCTTTAAATACTATTTAGTAGTGATTACCTTGCATCACACATCGGGGGTAAATTAATGCTGTCTTCACTCATTACAGTCCAGCCATACGTCACGGCACTCATATTCTTCTTCGCAGCCATCGCTTGGTACAGCAGCAAAACAATCTTTGTCACCAGAAAAGCACTCAATGCATTCTTCTTACTCTTTTTAGCATATATTATTAGCATCTTTTATGGCATACCACCAACACTAGCAGCAATCATCAGCACCATCCTTATCACGATAATCCTTATATTCACCCTTATCACGTACCTACAACTCTTACCACGAAAAAAACCACGCACACCTACTATAGAAATACCTGTCATGATAACACAAGCACCCGGTAAGGAACAAAAACAACTAGAGAAACGACAAACACAACTCACTCAACAAAAGAAAGAACTCGAACGATTACACAAAGAACTTAACCAACAAGCAGAAAGGGTCAAAAAAACCAAAGGAACCTTCAGCAACGAACGACAAGCTATCAGACGACAACAACGACAACTAGAACAAAAAATGATGGACTTTGAAGACCAACAAGAAGACATCACCCGTGCATGGAAACAACTAGAGAAAAAGCAAGAACAATTCGGCAAACAACAAAAAACACAAACAGCAAGAGAAAAAGCATTCGAAGAAAAAATACTCACCCAAGCAAAAGAAACGATCACTAAAGCAAAAGACAAACTGCAAACAAAAGAACAACACTACCGACAACTCATTACTACAATTAACCAGGAACAGGAACAATTCAAAGAAGACCAACAAGCACTCAAAAAAGCACAAGAACAATTCGGCAAACAACAAAATGTCATCGATAAAAAAGAAGCAGCAATCCAAGAACTAACCATCAGACTAGAACAAGAAAAAGAAGAATTACAAACAGAACGACGAGGACTCAAACAACTCATCCAAGAAAAAGAGACACTTGAAGAAGAACGAGGAGACGTCTACGACTTAAAAGAACGATTAGACACCAAAGAAGAAAAAATCAAAGAAAAAACAAAAGAGCTACTCCAATTTGAAGAAGAACTCCTTGAAGAACAACAAGCACACAAACGAGAAATGAAAGAACTACGCAACTGGGAAAACGACATCAAAAAACAAGAGAAAAAACTTGACGACCTCAAAGAACAACTCGCAGAAAAAGACAATATTATACAACAACTACAACAAGAACTTGACCTACGAGCACAGGAACTCAAAAAAGAACGAGACAAAGTAACCATACTCCAAAAAACACTACGGGCAGGCAAACAAGCATGATACTTACCATATTTAATGGCATTAACATACTCCTTTTCCTAGGCATTATCATATTACTCCTTAATAGCCTATCACGAGAAGCACCCGCAACACGACAAGGACTACGAGCATTACTCCTCGGTATGATTATTCTCCTTATCATAACATTAATTACCTTTGCAACAGCACTACGAGCAGACTACCACCTCTTACTTGTACCTGTACTATTACTGGAAATGTTACAAACACTCGCAACCGTAGCACTTGGACCATTAGCAGGCATCTGCCTCCTCATCGGGGCATTACGCAACAAGTAAAAGCTTTAAATAACGCATAACCATCATTTCTACGTGATATTTTTAGGAAAAACAAAAAAGAGGATCAATAAAGACATCATAGAAATACTCACCTCACATATCGTTGCTATAACCCTAGGCATGATAGGAGGCATCATACTCCTCAGCGCACAAAAAAAATTTGATATCATCCCCAGCCTCCTCATACTCTTACCTGGCTATCTAGAAACCCACGGAAACCTACTAGGAACACTCGCCGGAAGAATAAGCACAGGACTGCAAACTAAACATATTTCCACAACCAACGAACACACAACCTATATCAAAGAAAATATTTATGCAACATTCACCCTAGGCATCATTACCAGCCTAGTCTTAGGACTATTAGCAGCAGGAGCACACTGGCTATTCTTTAATCATTTAGACATAAATATTATATTCATTAGTGTTATAGCACTAGCTATTAGTCTAATCATAGAAATACCACTGACTATCATGGCAACTTACTGGTTCTACCATCACCACTACAACCCCGATGATATCATGGGGCCCTACGTAACTACCCTTGGGGATATCATAGGCATACTATCGCTCGTCATCAGCATAGGTATACTCACATGAACTATTACCACAAAATAATCAAAGAAACATTACCCATGCTCCTAGCAGCAGCACTCCTCGCAACACTAGGAGGCATCAACCTAAAATCTGTAGAAACACACCTTACTTATTTCTTGCCACTCTTCCTCATGCTACCCGCACTCAACGCAACAGCAGGAGAAATAGGCATCGTTCTCGTATCAAAAATAACCACTCACCTCTACGAATACCACAACAAAAAAATAAACTGGAAAACACTCTATATCCACCACCTCTTCAAAAACATGCTCATCGTAAGCATTATCAGCAGCTTCTACCTCAGCATGCTCAGCCTATTCCTAGCAGGAATACGCGGTTATGAACTCACCTCATTTATTGTCATACAAACACTCCTCATCACCTTTATCGTCATCATAACCCTCTTTATACTCACCTTTTTTATAGCACTCACCTTCGGATTTTATGCCTATAAACACAACACCGACCCTGACGATCTACTCATACCTATTGTCACATCACTCGCAGACCTAGGAAGCATGAGCATGCTCGCGCTCCTCCTTCACATCATCTAAAACGTAACAATCTGTTTAGGATCAACTTCTAAACCCCTAGGAGAAATCTGCAACAACAATGTCTTATCAGGATGCTTCGTACCACGCATCTTCAAAATCTCAATAGCACGCTTACGAACACCTGCAACCTTCAAATGATACAAAATAATAATAGAATCAACCTCAAACTCCAAAGCAGCAGAAACTGTTTCTTGATCAATCTGTGTATTCTGCGACGTCAAAACAGCAGTACAACCCCACGTCTGAATCAACTCAAACAACGCCAACGAAGCCTCCTTCTGAGTCAACTCATCCTGATATAATAACGTAAATGAAGAAATAGAATCAATAACCAAACGCTTACACTTATTCTTCTGAATCAACGCTTCGATCGTACCACCACCCTCAACCAACAACTTCTTGACCTGCTCAGGACTATACTCCAAAAAAGAAAACAAACCCTTACGCTCAAAAGCAAGCAAATCCCAACCCAACGATAACATATCCTCATACAATTTCTGACGCTTCTCTTCAAACGTAATATACACCGTAGCCTCACCCTGCAACATGCCAGCAACCAAAAACTGAATACCAAAAATAGTCTTACCCGTACCGGGATCACCCGCAACCAAATTAATACTCCCCTGCTTAAAACCACCATCAATTAGATCATCAAAACCAGGAATACCTGAAGAAACACGAACCACAGGAGCGCCCATCATTTCACACGCTCATCTTGTTCCATCAACGAGAACGGCGGCTGATCAGGATAAATAATAATACCACCATTACCAATAGCAAAAGGAAAAACATTCATAGAATGATCCTGACCACGCATCTTCTGCACCGTAATACAACGCTCAAAAGAAGCACCCTTACGAATACGCGTCAACACCACAACACCATCAAACAAGAAATCAAAACTCTTATACTGCAACATATCCAAACTCGCCATCTCACGCTCAGCAGTCACCAACAATGTAACACCCACCGAACGCATCACATTCAAGAAACTCAATAATTCCTTACGAAAATCAATAGCACCCGCCGTATGCATATACTTAAACAACGTCAACGAATCAAGAACAACACGCTTAATTTTCTCACGCCTAATCAACTCCAAAGGAGCAGCAATAGACATCAACTTCTTATCAGAAATCTCCTGCTGCACAAAAAACAACTGCTTTTTTGCTTCAAAACCATCCAAATCTAAACCTAGAGTTAATGCATGCTGCTTCACCTGTGCTGGAGACTCTTCCGTAGTAATCATCAATGCTTTTTCACCTGATTTTAAACCCTCCAACAAAAACTGCATACCAAAAAATGTCTTACCTGTACCAGGAACACCAGAAATCAAAACAAAAGAACCCTCACGCAAACCACCCTTCAATACCTTATCAAAACCAGGAATACCTGTTTTCAACAGTTCATTACCACCTTCTTTAACCATCAAGAATAGAGAAACAAACGTTTATATATAAACCTTATTCTTCAACAAACTTCAAAGAGGTACCATGGATTACGGCAACGAATTCGGAAAACAATTAGGCAATAGAAATGATTATGTCGCACTCACCAAAGTAGAAGCACAATCCTACAATGAAGCAAATATTAGCATTATAAAATTCTTAACCAATCAACAAAAAATACCTGGCGTTTATGTCACCTTAAACAAGCCCTACATGACTGTCAAAGAAGAACTCAAAAAACAAGGCGTTAATCAAGATTTAATCATTTTTATTGATGCCATATCACAAACGACAGGAGGAAAACTAGAAAAAACAGACGACTGTCTATTCATCGGAAGCCCAGAAAACCTCAGCGACATATCCCTCAGCATGGATCAAGCAGTCATGGCAATACCCTCAGAACAAAAATTTATCTTCTTTGATAGCCTCAACACCTTACTCATGTACAACAGCCCAGCAACCGTAGCAAAATTCATTCACTTCCTATCAGGAAAAATGCGCATCTGGAAAGTCAAAGGCATCATCGTCAGCCTACAAAAAGAAAGCAACAAAGAACTCATCGATGAGCTAACACAATTTTGTGACCTAACTGTAGAATTTGGAGGAAAACCATGAAAGAATTCATCAAAGTACTCATCACTGTCCTAGCAATCGTAGCAGGACTCTTCGGACTCATAAGATTTGTAGGAAGCGATTTAGCACTCTTCATAGGACTCTGCTCCCTAAGCTTCGGCATAACAGCATTATTCTTCACCCTCAAAGCACGAAGCGTCTTAAGCAAAGGATCAAGCCTACGAGAATACACCACTAGCTTCGCATTCTGCCTTGTATTCATCCTTATTTTTAGTATATGGGACAACCTCATCGACCTCTTCCAATGGCAAGACGTCCTCATCTACCCGAAATACTTCTTCATTACCCTAGCCTATTTTGTATTCGTCTACACGAGCTACAGAATATTCAACATAGGAAAAGAATTCGGATTCGTCAACCAAGCAAAGAAGATAAAAGACGCCATGAAGAAATGAAGATCTATATCTTTGGAAAACCAGGTAGTGGGAAAACAACAATCGCCCAACAACTATCACGGCAATTACATATCATGCACTATGACCTTGATGACATAGCTTGGAAAAAGAAATATACTATCCAAAGAAAAGAAGCAGAATCACAACAAAAAATAAAACTTATTCTTAAGAAGAGACATTGGATTATTGAAGGGGCATGGAGATCAATGACGAAGCCTATAATCTCTGCAGCAGACATAATCATAGAACTCAAACCTTACCATCACACTATAATCTATAGACTTATCAAACGACATTTACAAAGAAAAAAGGAAGAAAAAAGCATCAAAGACACCTTTCTCCTCATCAAAGCATCACTAGGATTCCACAACAAACGACGCATGAAAAAATATCATGAATTCTATACACTTCTACAAAAAAACAGACATAAATACTATTCCTTAACTCATCATAAACAGCTAAACACTCTACCCTTATTTAATACTACCATCCATAAGCCTTAAAAAAGAAAATTTAAACATTATTTTATGGCTTTAGCACAAAATCAAATCAAGGATCTAGCTGTATGGGTACATCCCAGTAATGATCCTTTACCGGAACGATTGTACACAGCATGGGAAGATGTTTTTGCATGCTATCGCGATCGACCTGAAGTTGCTGTCATTGAAACAGTCAATATTCAAGGACATCAAAGCCATCAAACCTATCTTGCACGAGCGCGTGCACAAGGCATATCTTCTCGACGTATACGAAGAGCTTTACGACGCGTAGCAGAAATAGAACTTCGAGCACAACGATGGCTAGAAGAACGATTCATTGTATGGCCTTACAGCAATTTCATCAATTATTTACAAGACCCTAAAGATACTACAGACCTTACACGATTAGCAGCACTCCTGAATATCACCCCGAGAAAATTTCACTATGAACAAAGCCGTATTGCAGCAATCATCCAACCAAAAATCTTACGAGCAGTCAGCTGTTTTGGACTACGACCGGACGTTTGTGTCGTAACACAACAAGATGCACTCTGGAAAGTAGCCTTCCACCAAGCATCAGCACCAGAAGACCTCGGGATACGTTGGTGCTATTAAAACTTGAACAAATCACCCAACAAAGCAGTAATCAACATACGAGCAACAAAGAAAACAACCAATGTCATCAAAATAATAAAAGGAATATACTTCGCACCCTCCTTAGCCTTACCCTTCATAATAGCACCCATAACCAACGAAGACATAATCGACGTAATAATCAATGCAATAACTGCATAAAAAACGACAAACGCAGGATCCAAAGAAATCTGAGAAACCTTCAACGGAATATCAATCTGCGCAGTCTCCGGAATCTTAATTTGCGCAAAAACCTTCTTCAACACCTCAATCAAAAAAGAAGACAGACCATACAACACCGGAGCACCCGCACCCACAGCAAAAACAACAAATAAAACATAGGACAACACGGAAGACCTAATCTTCTGATCTGTCAAATCCTGATTACGAATATTACGAGCAGTCTGCTCAATCAAATTAGCAACTTCACCACCTGACTTCAAACCTGTAATAATAAGCAACATAGCCTTTTCCAACTTCTCAGACTTAATACGCGGAACAACCGTCATCAACGCTTCCTCCAAAGGCTTACCCAACGTGACCTCCTTACCAATACGCTCAATCTCACCAGCAAAAATGCCAAACTCTGGACGAGCAGACAACAACAAGGCATTATCAACTGTAAGACCAGCACGCAAATTAGAAGACATTAACTGCAACGCATCCGGCAACACCTTCTCCACATCGCGAGCCTTCTTCGTCACCTGAAAAAACAACCACATATAGATAATAAACTGCAAACCAAAAAAACCAGCAATAAAAGCAATAAATACATTCAAACCCAACTTATTAGCAAACTGGAACGCAAACGCCAAAGCCAAACCCAACGTGAACACTAACACGAAACCAACAAAACGATCAGGATTCGTACGAATATTAGAATACTGCAACAACCGAACATACGACTCACGAATATGCTTCGGATACAACCTGGCAACTGCATGATATCCCATGTTACTCTAACAAATTAGGCCTCCTCGACTTGATAATACCAATAAAGACTAACTGGAAAAAGACGGTAACTGTTAACAAACCCCAAAAAATAAGCTTAATAGCAAAGTCAGACAATGCGACAAATGACGACAACAAAATAACGAATGTGGTACCCAACGACGGCATAATAACAGCAATCAACAGATAAAACATCGCCAAAGGCTTCAACTGACCACCATACTTCTCAATCTGAATCAACTGATACTCCGACAAGGAATTAATCGTATCCTGAATAACCGACGCAAGATCAGCACCTGTCTTAATACCATTCGTCAACTGCCAAACAGCACGACGAAAATACTGAGAAGGATTACGAGAAGCCAAATCATTCAACGTATTCACCTGTGAACGACCCGCATTCATCTCACGAACAGCCTTCTCAAACTCCAAAGAAACACCACCATAACCACCCTGAGCAATAGAAACAAAAATATTAAACAATGGAACACCTGCATTTAACTGAATCAACATGTTCTGCAACGCAGGAAGCAAATTACGCTCAATAGACTTAACACGACCATTCGCATACATCTTCGGATACGCCAACTTCTGAAAAAACATGATCAACGTCATAAAAAAACTAATAATAAAACCCATAAAAATAGACAAACCAAGCTTGGTCATAAAAAAACAAAAAATGAATAAAAAAACAAACAAGATACCTGAAGCGACTATAGACATAGCAATATAATCACGAGCAACATAATTTACTTCAGCACGAACCAAATCAATTTTTAAATTAGGTAAACCCTTTTCCATACCCTGCGCAAGCTTATACAATGGCTTACCCAAACGCTGCAACGCCTGCATGGGAACAAAACCCATAGGAATACGAAATGTTGTCATGCCTCAGCCTCAGCCTTACCACCTGTCAAGAAGTCATCATCCTCAATACCTTTATCAGCAGTCTTCTTATCCAATTTTAATTCCTTCAACAAATCATCCTTATCAAAATAATAACGATTCATAATCTCACCCACACGATTCAACTCGCGAATATTATTATCAACCATGTACTGCAAAATACGACGCTTCTCCAACAAATCCTGATGAATCTCCACCAAGGACATACCCGTACGTCTTGATAATTCTTCAAACAAGTGAACAGGCTTATTGTGCGGAACAATCTTATCCTCACCCGGCTTCCAACGATAAATCAAATTAGGACGCGCAACAGAAC
This sequence comes from Candidatus Nanoarchaeia archaeon, assembly GCA_035290025.1. Lineage (GTDB taxonomy): Archaea > Nanobdellota > Nanobdellia > SCGC-AAA011-G17 > DATDVL01 > DATDVL01. Next base: position 3,193 of record DATDVL010000044.1, on the reverse strand, counting down.
GACCATTTTCCTCAGAAACCAAAAACTCACCTACCTGATACACACGACGAATACGCTTACGACGATCACGAAACATAACCACATTCAAATTAACAGCTTCTAACAAATTAGGAGGAACTTCAATAGGAGGATGCGTCAAACGATCAATAGTCTCCTGCAAGGAATCAGCGTGCACGGTAGAGTAGACGGAGTGACCTGTATGCATTGCCTCGAACAAGACTTGCGCCTGATCCTTCTTACGCATTTCACCAAGAATAATACGATCAGGACGCATACGTAAAGCATTAATGAGCAAATCCAACATAGAAACCTCACCCTTACCCTCAGGATTAGGATCACGCGTCACCAGAGGACACCAATACAAAAACTTAGGTAAATTAATTTCACGAGTATCTTCAATAGAAAGAATACGCTGCGTGGGAGGGATAAATGGCATACAGATATTCATAATTGTCGTCTTACCCGAAGCAGTACCACCAGAAATCAACATATTCATTTCATACTGAATAGCCAACCACATCAATGACAACATCTTAACTTCAACAGTACCATTTTTCAAAAAATCCGTCATTGTCCAAGGATCACGAGCAAAACGACGAATAGTAATAGTGTTACCTTTCGAAGATACTGGAGACAGAACAACATTGACACGATCACCCGTAACGAGATGAGCATCCAACAACGGCGTCAACGTCGTAACCTGACGACCAACACGACGAGCAATAATATTAGCAATATTCTGCACCTGAGACTCAGAATTGATAACCAAATTTGTAATCAGCCAGCCATGACGCTTATGAAACACACGGATAGGTTCATGAGAAGAAACAACAACAATTTCTTCCAAAGCATCATCATTAATCAAATATTCTAACTTATCCAAACCCAATGTTTCCTGAATCAAAACGGATAATAAATACTGTAAGGTATCATCTGTAATCGACGGCAAAGCAGACTTCATCAAAATAGCAGCCTGCTGACGAAACTTCAACTTCAACGCCTCCAACGCCTTAGGCTCCAAAACCTCAGCAGACGTAACAGCAACGGACGTAATCAACTGAGACTTAATATGCTCCAACAACGCCATCGTACCCGGATTCAAAAAAGGGATAACCACAAAATATTTCAACGCGCCAGCATCTGTACGAGCAATCGTCACTTCCAAATCCAACTCATTTGCCCTTATTCTATAGCTTTCAAGCTCTTCCATCGCAACTCCGGTTCACCCAAAATAGGATAATACATTTCAATCAAACCATTCTTCTCCAAAATAGCAGCCCACTCCTCAGCCTGCTTCTTAGAAATACTAAACTGTGAAGCAACATCAGACATCTTCACACTCTTCTTAGTCTTAATCAACTCGTACACACGATCCAAATCAGTCTCATGTTTTATCAATTTTGCGGTAACACGCAAGACCTGCTCCTCTTTCTCTTCAATAGGCTCTTCATCATCACTACGCGCAAGAACAATTTTCTTACTCGTAATAGAATCATAACACTCACGAACCAACGTCTCCGGCCAACCCGCCAACAACGCAGACTCAACAACAGCATCCTCAGCAAAACCGTCATCAATAGCCTTCTTCACATACGACTTCAAAATATTTAACTCATAATTCCTAATCAACGATTCAACACCCTTTGGAGCAGCAACTTCCTCATTATACGCCTCAATAACCTGATTCTCCGGCCAACCCGCAAGCAAAGCAGCCTGAACAATTTTATCCTTAGAAAAATGAGCAGCCAATGCCTGACGAATATGATGACGCAACAACTCAAACTTCTTATCCTGCGGCAAATCCTTACCCAAAGCATCAGCAACACGCTTCTGCTCCTGCAATGCTAAATGCTCTGCCTGCAACTCAATATCAGACTTCCGCTTACGAAAAATCTTCTTTGAAGAACTAAACAAGACTAATAATATAAGAATATTCACACCAAAAACAACATAAAACCATGCAGGCTTACCCGCGAACGATAACGCCTGTATAACCATGACTATTAACAATGCAAGTACTAACACCACGAAGAAAATAATACGAGAACGATCAACTGAAGCTTTCTTAGGAATCTTGGGAACATCAACCTTTGGTTTTTCCTTTTTTATTTCCTTTGTAATTACTTTAGGAACAACTTTTGCCGTAGGTTGTACACGATGCTGCAACAACTGCGCAAACCATGAAGGCTTTTTTACTGCTACTGGCTTTGGAACAACCTTTGCAGGAACAACTTCTTTTTGTACTGCAAGCGTCCTCCCATCCATTTTAAGTGGAGGCAACTGATCGGGTAATTTACCTTTCATACCTGCAAATATCATACCCCCTAAACCCAAGACTTGTGCAATAACACCTATCCACCCAATAGCTATACTCTCGGAAAAAAAAGCAATGATAACCAAAACGAAACCAATCCAGAATACACTATCAAAAACAGCCCTCTTTATTCCCATGTTACTCCCCAACATGGGTGCTGAGAAGCTTTTAAATGGTTCGTTAAAACTACGAAGGAGTTACAACTAATATATCCTTACTGTACCATTTTTCCAGACCCGAGAACTATTCACCACTACCAACGTTGGAAGATACAACGGCCAACGAGGACCATTTATCCATGTCACAACAGAAAGATTGCTGGGAGTACCTAAACCATCGCGAATGACCATCAGATTATTACCCATACTTACATTTACCACAGCACTATAACCATTAACTGTAATTTCTGAATCAAACGCTGGATCAACCAACACCGAAGCAGTAGCACGATACCCACTACTCCCCGTAACAAGCACAGAAAGATTCACATTACCTGGAGCAACACGCGTCAACGAAGGAGAACCATTAGCATCAGGAGAAAACAAACGAACCTCGTATACAGAAACCGTAGGATCAACATCTACCATAACATAACGAGCATCACTTGACAACCACTGATACTTATACGAAGAACCATTAGCAATAGTATACACCAAACTCACATTTGAAGAACTCAAACGTTTCTCTATAGACACACCTGGCATGTTCGCTTCAACTACAGGCTTAAAGGAGTCCATATCAAAATTTAACGAAGAAAACGACGGCAACATCGCATGCTGAAAAAAAGTACCCGAATCATTACGCGTAACATTCACCAATAAATCACGCAACACAAAACGACGAATACTACCCTCAACACCAAAAAAAGAATCCTTAACC
>DATDVL010000043.1:0-7708 GCA_035290025.1 Candidatus Nanoarchaeia archaeon | reverse complement strand
TGGAAGAACCAGCATCGTCGTACCCGTAAAATACCTACAAAAACAATACGAACACGACTACACCAAAAAACTTTACCTCAAAAAAGCCAACGGAGAAAAACTCAACATCGCCATGATGACCGGGCGAAACAACCACCCCTGCCTCTACCAAACAGGACTACAAGCAGACAACCCCACACTCCCCTGTATCATAGAAATAAAAAAAGAAAATGCTGAACAACTCCACCGCTACGTAGAAGAAAACGAACATGTCATAGCAGACGACTACCAGGAACTCAAAGACTACACCCGCATAGCCGTAGCGGGAGCATGCCCCTACTGGACACCTATCTTACCCGCAGACTACGCAGAAAAACTACCCTTGAAAGGAACACGAACAACCTACGAAGCTGTTAACAACAAAACTATGACTATCATCCAAAGAAAACCAGGATGCAGCTACTACCAACAATTCCTCGCCTACAAAAACGCAGACGTCATCATCTTCAACAGCAAAAAATACGAACTAGAAAACATGATGAACAGAAAACCAAAAACGGAACTAGAAATCATTGACGAAGGAGACGAATTCTTAGACAGCCTCAGCACAGAAAAGAAGATCAACATCAACCACTTCCTCGGAAGAGTAAAAAGAACACAAGACCACGCAAAAGACGAAGACGAAAAAGCAGTACTCCAAGACTTGTACAACTTAGGCATCAACCTCCAAAAGAAAAACTCAGGAAGCCAGATCATGCAATTAGAAAACAACAACGCACAAGACCTGATCAACTTCTTCCTCAGAAACCCCTACCTCGGAGAATACGAAGAACTAGAAAACTATTACGAGATAGCCATCAGCTACGAAGGCTACGAAAAAACAACCTACGTCACGTACAGCAAAAACCACAAAGAAGAAACCATCATCCACTTGGTTAATATAGACCTGAAAAGAAAACTCCAAGAATACACCAACAAAAACAAAACATTCCTCTTCATGTCAGGAACACTCCACAGCAAAAAAGTACTCCAAGACATCTTCGGCATCAATGAATACTGTTTGATAGAAGCAGAAACCAAAGAACAAGGAACCATCAAGAAAAAATTCACCGGCAAAGAAAAAAACTTCCGCTACAAAGACTTCCAAGAAGGAAAAGTAACACGAGAACACTACCTACAAGCACTAGAAGCATCCGTAACCCTAGCACCACGACCCGTCCTCATCCATGTCAACAGTTTCTCAGACTTACCCACAGCAGAAGAACAAGCACACTACGAACTCAACCTCATGACCGCAGACAAGCTACAACAATTACAAGAAGAAGGAAAACAAGGGCAGTTAATGCAACTCTTCAAAAACAAACAAATAGACGTTTTGTACAGCACGAAATGCACACGAGGCGTAGACTTCCCCGGAGACCAATGCAACTCCATTATTTACACAAAATATCCTTATCCTAGCATGCACGACATCTTCTGGAAAGTGTTAAAACAAGAACAACCACAAGCATACCTAGAATTCTACTTTGACAAAGCAGCACGAGAATACAAACAACGACTGTATCGAGGACTACGCAGCAAAAACGACACGATAACCATCTTAAGTCCAGACATCAAAGTACTTGGATAGCAGAAACTATAAACTTGCAACAATACCAATAACAATAATAATACCCACAACAACCATCACTGTAATAGGAGAAACATGAAACTTAGACGTATCAGCATCAAAACGCGTCAAACCCGCGCCCGAGGACGGAAGAAAAACTTTATCATTAGCCATACACTACCCCACAAAAACAGCTTATTTAAAACTTACGCATTCAAAAGAAAAAGGTAGGGGCTGATAAGCCGCCTTCTGTCAATCCCCTTACGGAAGGATTGCCCTGACATTAGACTCAGCGTCGTAACGACTTGCACCAGCAAGGACTCACCGTTTCAACGTTCTCCAGAAACATGCTCCGTTGGTTCTCTCTCCCATCGCTAGGAGATTCGCGAACATCACGACGAATCTGGAACGTGTCGTTTCTGACGTGGTTGCCACCCGTTTCCGAGGCCGTCTCACGACGGTTGCTTTTTAGTGGTGGGCGGACTTTCCTCAACGCAAACCTTACCTGTGAAATCTCCACAGCCAGGATATGCACCGACAGTCAAGACACCCCTACCAAGAATTAATATAGCTACTAGAGTATATAAGATTAACGACTGGAAGATTTTCGGAAATTTTACCACAACGCATATTAAAATAATTAGTACCTTCACTCTATGTGGCAAACACTAAAATTGTCAGCAAAGTCACGAAAGAAGAGTTTACCGATCTTACTGCCTCAAAAGAGATTCGTGTTTCACCACACGCATTTTTCAGACTTAGCGACCCACAACGAGAACAATTCACCAAACAAACACTCATCAACTTTTTTCAACACCATCAACCCGTCTTCATCGGAAAACAAGCAAATGAAAACTATTCAACATTCTATGGCTATCAACAACACTATTTACGCATCGTCTTTGCCGTCAAAGAACACTATATCGAAATCATAACCTTTTTATGCATAAAAAGAATACCTGTACTAGAACATGACTAAGAAAAAAATACTTAAAGCACTAGGAAAAGGAGAAGTAGACTATGACTACACCCATGATATACTCTTTTTTAAAATAAAAAACAGAACCTATGAACATTCCCTAGAACTAGACAATATTATCATAGACTTTGACCAAGAAGAATACCCTGTAGGCATACAAATATTTGATGCATCAAAACTCTTCTTCATCGATAAACTTGCTCTTAAAACTATTCAAGCATGGGAATTTCGCATTAGCATAGATCAAGGAAAAATAACTATTGCCCTTCTTTTCACCACAACAAAAAGAAACAAAATCCTAGAACGAGGACAAAACATCATCAGAGAAATACAAGAAACATTTCCCAACAGCGAAGTACTCTGCACCCTGCCCATCAAATAAATTTTTTGTTACCACTGCAGGAAGTTTGAAAGAAACCTCGGTTTCTTCGACGTTACCAAAAAAAGAAAGCTCACGCTACCTTACCTCATTTGTTAAAATTAAAAAAAAGAAAAAATAACATAAGAGGCTGTACAACAACGAAGAATTAGCAATATATCCAACTACGAAACCTTCTTGAAATTACAAGGAGAAACGAGCTATTAGTAACTGCAGGCTGAACACTTCGTTACCTTAGTGCTTACACCCCAGTCCTATCAACCTTCTGTTCTGGAAGCGCTCTCAATCTCTTTTGGAGGGGGGTTTCATCCTTAGATGCGTTCAGGACTTATCCCTTAGCGCGTAGCTGCCCTGCCTGCCTTATCAGACAACAGGTACACCAGAGGCGCCGAACCATTGTTCCTCTCGTACTAAATGGTCCTTCCTCGCAGATTGTCTTGCATTCCTAGTAGATATCACACAAACTGTCTCGCGCATGTTAATCCAAAAGTTTCCTTTCGGCATGGACTATACCTTCATCCTTTTTCTTGAAAAAAGGAGATTGGCGTCTTAGCATTGTCGTTAAAACAACACTCTCGGGCTAAACCCTCAGTCTCTACAGGGGTACAAGATTATTTTTGAATATTACTTCAAGACCACAACAATCGTGTACTATATTACACTCAAGAATTGTTGCAACCATAACCTTGACCTTCCCTCGGTATTACCCACTCTGAAGTTTTCACAGAGGAGGGCTCCACCGATATGAGCCAATTAAAATATTTTTGATGTCAATAAAAATTACTTCATCTCAGAATTACTCCTGAGCAACGCCATTTGACGTTCTGAACCCAGCTCACGAACCGCTTTAACCGGTGAACACCCGTACCCTTGGCTGCTTCTGCACAGCCAGGATGCGATGAGCCGACATCGAAGTAGCAAGCAGCGCCGTCGATTTGAGCTCTTAGGCGCTACGACTCAATTATCCCCGAGATAGCTTTTCTGTCGTACCTAGCCCCCATCAAGGAGATCTAGGTGTTCGCTAAACCCGACTTTCGTCTCTGGATCCCATAGTGTTAGTGATCCAGTCAGGCCAGCTTTTGCTTTTGCACTCAACGAAGGATTTCTAAACCTCCTGAGCTGACCATAGGGCCCTACTGATACATTTTCAGCAGGGTGCCGCCCCAGCCAAACTGTCCGCCAATCGGTGTCCCAACGTTAGTTGGTAAGCAATGTAAAGATCCGGAAAGTGGTGTTTCATTGATGAGTACACGTACCCTGACGAGCACGCTTCGAACCTCTTCCACCTACGCTACATACCAGACTTTACACCACAACGACAAGTTACAGTAAAGTTCTACGGGGTCTTCGCTTCCCACTAGGAATCGCTGGCCTTCACACCAGCATAGCAAATTCGGGGGACACTCGTTCGGGACAATGCAAGTCTCGTTATGCCTTTCATGCGCGTCGTCATTCAAACGACAAGGTATTTCGCTCATTCATGTTACGACTTTGTTTGTACAAAGCGGCTGCTTATTTCTAAGCAACTCTTATCATCGCTGATAAGATCGGACTATATCTTCACTCTATTTTCAAAGTGTCGAGCGTATAGTCTCTGAGGATTCTTGATACACGTTTTTGACGATTCATTGTCGATGCCAAACTTATAATTGTCTGCAAACCTTCAGGTGTACGATGCTTCTTTTCAGAAAGCATTTGTATAATGCAAGCAAACTTCTCAAAATCATTTTGTTTTTTAGTTCTTAACGGATGGTCACGGAAGAATTGAACAATGTACTGAAGATTTTGCAATCCACGTACACGAAATTCCTTACGATCATCATGATTGGTAGTTACCAAACCATAACCAAAAAAGTTTTTAATTTTTTGAAGCAGCTCAACATCCCTTTGGTGTTGTACAATTCTAAATTCAGGAATAATCTGAAGATAGCCACGCGGTTTGTTAAAACCAACATGAAAACAACCTTCACCATCAACAAAACCGACAATCCATAATGCATCAAGCCTTTCCTGCTGATTATCTGCACTTATCACATTTTCACAGATAATGAAAAACTGTTTATAACAATTTCCATCATTTTACCGAAATATTTTCGGTTCCGTAGTGTAAGATACTCAGACGTCCCAGCATATAGCTCGATTTTACTAAGGCAGTTCCGAAATAGTTCAACCTTAAGAGAATTATAGTTATTCCCGCCGTTTACTAGTCCTTAGCTCCCTTGGAAAGGAGTTTCGGATACTAGCACTGGGCAGACATGGCTTCGTATACACACCTTTACAGGGTAGCACGAAGCGGTGTTTTTGTTAAACAGACGGACTCGCCTAGTCATTGCACCCTGTTATCGCCACTCTTGCGAGCACGATCGCAGGGACCCCTCATACCGAAGATACGGGGCTAATTTGTCGATTTCCCTAAACAAGTTTAAACCCTCATGCCTCGGGCTTCTCACCCAGCTACACCAGTGCTGGTTCTTGGTACAGATATGCAACTCCTTCCTGATTTCATTTTCACTGACACCAGGCATCAGCCGAACAGGCATACACCTGTTGATCTCAGCATTCAACTCATTCTCAGCATTACGCTACTTCTGAGTTGTGCACTGATTTACATGTAAGATAATACATGTCGGCCTAGCCAGATATGTCTGCAACCAGGCTTGTGTCGCCACACGTTGCTGCATAGTAAAGGACTATTAACCTTTTTCCCCTTCCCACCATTCCAGTTAGGAACGCGGTTAGGACTGACTTACCCTTAGCTGATCGACATTGCTAAGGAACCCTTGAGCTTTCGGCATTGCAGATTCTCACTGCATATAGATCCTACTTACGTCAGGAATCTCAGTACCGGCGGATCCACATGCACTCACGAACATGCTTCTACTCCACCGGCACGCCTGTCTACCACACACGTTCATACGAACGTGGTCTGTGATATCGGTGCATCGTTTAGTCCCGTCCATTTTCAGGGCATACGACCTTGACGGGTGAGCTGTTACGCTTTCTTTAAAGGATTGCTGCTTCTAAGCAAACCTCCCCGCTGTCTTCGGTCGTAAACACCTTTCAACCTTTGACACTTAACGATAACTTTGGGACCTTAATCACAGTCTGGGTTGTTCCCCTCACGGAATACAAGCTTACCCCAGTACTCCCGTTTCCATGCTTCTCAGACGTCAACGCATTCGGAGTTGGACCGCGAGGCGAGGCATTTCTGCCCCTAACCCCCCAATCCGTCGCTCTACCTCGTTAACCATCTCCACACAGACTAGACTGCGGCCTATTTCGACAGGAACCAGCTATAACTAGGTTCGATTGGCTTTTCACCCCTAACCGTGCGTCACACGAACACGTGCACGTAGAACCGCTTCGGACCTCCACGAAGATATAATCTCCGCTTCATCCTGCGCACGGTTAGATCACTTAGTTTCTGGTAGCAGCTATGTGACTAAAAGCACTTTCATACTTCGCCCCTCGTAAACTGCGGACGATCGGTTTCCCTAAAGATGCGACTTGAAAAAGTCTTATCTTCGCCACACAAATGCACTCCCTGACACGTTATTCAAAACGGACGCTACAACACCTAAGTGCCGTAGCTTTCGATCTCTGTTAGACTTCAGGCTCTTTTCACACCCTGTTATGGGTACTTTTCAACATTCCCTCACGGTACTAGTACGCTATCAGGCTCGAGCACATATTTAAGGTTGGAAGTTGATGCCTCCCGTCTTCAGGCCCAGTATCCAGTGAGCCTTACTCTAGAACACTGCACATCCCTTTCATCACATCTACTGGACTATCACCATGTAACGTACCGCGTTCCAGCGGACTTCGACGTAACGATAAGGACTAAAAGCAGGTCTGAACACCACATCTGCACGTTGTTACCAACGCGTATTCGGTTTGCCTTGTGCTGCTTTCGCTCGCTGCTACTCACAGCATCTCGATTGATTTCTTTTCCTGCAGGTACTAAGATGTTTCAATTCCCTGCGTTTGACACCATTTCTGGTTTAATGAGAAGTCTCATTCAGGAATCTTCGGATCAACGGCTGCATGCACCTACCCGAAGCATATCGCTGCTTGCCACGCCCTTCTTCTCTGTCTCGAGCTGAGTCATCCATCTAACAGAATATTGGATCTCCTTGAATCTATATGGTTCAATTATTTTTGCTAATTAAATCCTACAATGGGTTTCAAATTAGATATATTGAGTCTTTCTTCGTTTTTGCACAGCTCTCATGAATGTCATGAAGCTCTTCATACCTGATTCCTGAGGATACAGGCACTGCATTTGTACTGGAAACATTCCAGGACTGTGATGATGTGTGATAACGGGTATGGACCCGTCGGGATTTGAACCCGAGGCCCCCCGCTGTTCTGGCAAAGCATGCAAAGCGGGTGCTCTACCGGACTGAGCTACGGGCCCAATACAATGGTTAACATAATTATGAGTTAACGAAGAGCGGATAATAAAAAAAATAGGAGGTGATCCACCCGCAGGTTCCCCTACAGGTACCTTGTGACGACTTAGCCCACCTCACTGAACATAGGTTCGAACTAACTAGAGTTAGCCCTCACCTACATCCTGCTCGGTTGGCTTGACGGGCAGTGTGTGCAAGGCACAGGGACTTATTCACCGCTCGCTGTTGACAAGCGATTACTAGGGATTCCAGCTTCATGAGGGCGAGTTACAGCCCTCAATTCGAACTAGGGCATGGTTTAGAGGTTTGGCTTCTCCTCTCGGAGTTGCATCCCATTGTCCATGCCATTG
>DATDVL010000042.1:0-5744 GCA_035290025.1 Candidatus Nanoarchaeia archaeon | reverse complement strand
GCATGCCCAACCTATCTCGCAGCATTCAAAATGAGGAAAGTATGAACACCCGAACCTACCTGCGAGAACACCCACTCCAAAACCCTGAACGATTCCAACAACGATTCAGACTCTTACTCTTCAACATCAAAAACAACCCTGTCCATTATGAACACTTAGAAGGAAAAAAAGTATACCTAGGAGACGCATTCCTCACCAAAAAAGAAACAACACTCTACCTTGTACCCAAAGAATACGAAGACATCTTTGATAAGTACATCAAAAAAGACGAAGCACCCCTAGGATTCACTTTACTAGCATCAACAGAACACGGACTACGCTTATGCGCATTCGGGGTAAATATCATACTCTACGAGAAAGCAGTGCTTTAGTCCTTAATTAAAGACGAAATAAATCATAGAAAAGAATAAAAATAGTCTATAAATATAAAATCATATGAGTAATACACAAAGAATAAACCTTCCCGAAGGAAATGGAGCAACTCAGCTGATACAACTATTTTTCCACCTTGCCAATACCACAAATAGTAGAGTGGCTATCACACAAAAGGATTCCACTATAATCCTTCCAGGTGACAGCAGACTACACGTGAGAGGAGTAGTAATTGAAGAAGTAACATTCAGAAAGCCTACAGAACTTGTCAGCATAGAATTTTTAGTAGATAGTTACGTAGTAGGAAACCCCGACCACGAAACAGGCGTATACCTCTCACCATGTAATTATCGAGGACTCGTAAGAAAAACCGAAAATGTTTGTAGAACTGATGTAGACCGCTATTTTGACGAATTGGAAAGAACTACCAATACCTACTTCCAAACACGCTCATAAGCTCTGTAGAAAGTTAGGGTATATCTTATTCTTAGCCTTTGGGATAGGGTTTTACCTTATTTTTAAATTTTATGCTGTTTGCATTTTTTACCTGAAAAATCTTATTCAAAGACATTTTACCTTTCTTTTTCCAAAACATCTGCCTAAGCTCATTCTTTATGCCAACTTCGTTTTCGAATGATCAGCAACTAGAAAGGCAGAGAACAATAATAAAAGGAACTTTCTACAGAATCTTAAGTAACAAAAAGTATATAAACAAACAGAATATTTTTAATAAAATAATGAGCCTACTATTTGAAACAAGAAAAAAAACTTTAGAACATGATGTTTTACAAATCAGTTTTTCAAGACCAATAGACAGAACCCAAGTAGAAATATTATGCCTGTTCTTAGCACAAAGACTACCTGTTTCAGTAAATACGGTTTCCATTGAAAAAAAGACTTGGGAAAGAAATAAACCCGCTTGTGTAGACCATGCCCTCTATAGTCTTGCTATAACACAAGAAGACCCGCAAACAGAACTATTATACCACTTAGAAGAAGCCTTTCACATAGAACAGGATCACACCATGCACTCTACACAACCTCGCAGCTACCGAGGAATAGAACTTATAGGCACAACACCCGAAGACAGAACTTACGATAGAAGAAATGCAGTTAAAAGTTTTGAGTTCAGAGGTTTTTCCCCAGCAGAAGAATGCCTCATTCGAAAAACTCGGGAAACAGTTCAAGCCTACTTCCGAGAACATTTCTAAATACCCAAAGAAAGTTTTTTAAAGAACGACAACGTAAAAAGTCTATGTTAGAAGGGGCAGAAATATTTTTTGAAATATACAGCAATCTGCCTGTAGAAGAAAGAAAAAAGACGATTATAATAATTGATAAAGAACCTTTAAGCTGGAATCTTGCCTATGAAGAAATAAAAAATGCAACTGAGCGAGGGACGAAAATTTTAAAAATGCTGAAGGAACTAAAATTCATATGACCACCCAACTATTACAAGATAAAGATGAGACCATAAAGAATATTGTCATCGAAAGACTGCGACAAATGTCACCAAATTTCAAAATAGCACTAGGAGATAGAGGCAAGTTTTTCAAACGAGACGACCTTATCAAGGAAATTGAAGAAAACACAAGTCTAGGACATCAAATAATCAAAATACAATTACTCTACTTAGAATCCTTAAAAAAAGGAATATAATGGCAGTCATACTTTTCAGCAGACCCGACCATGACGACATCGTCGCCTATCTACACTATTACAGCAAACAACTCATTAAAGACGCTCAAGAACATGGCCACACAACCTTAAATTGTGAAAAAGAAAGATCCAACCGAAAAGAACTAGACAGCCTCATTCACAAGAAAAAACCACTCTTCATAATGTTTAATGGTCATGGAGACTTCAACTGTGTATGCGGTCATAAAAATGAGGTTCTTGTAGAAACTACGGACACTTCCAACATACTACAAAAAACTATAGTCTACTGTTTATCCTGCGAATCAATTCTTGGACTAGGGAAAAAATGCGTGGAAGAAGGCACAGTAGCATTCATTGGCTACAAAGGAAAATTTGCACTAGGAAAAGACAAAAGACATGAAACAACACCCCATAAAGACAATACGGCACGACTCTTCTTAGAACCATCAAATCTTTTAGTAACATCCCTCATAAAAGGCAATACTGTACAAACAGCAGTAGAAAAATGCAAAAATAAGATGAAAGAAACCATTTCAAAACTACGCATGAGCGAAGAAACAATTGATCAAGACGCATTACCATTTCTTTATTATAATTATGCAATACTAGACTACTATGGCGACGGGAACGCCACTATTTAGGCCCATAGAAACCTTTTTAAATCATTCTTCAAGCCATCAATTTCACCATGGCAGTTTATGACGTACCCGCAAAACCATTAATCGACAAGTCAGCGGAAGAGCTCAAAAAAACCATAAAAATGCCTGCATGGGCAGCATTCGTCAAAACCGGCAACGGCAAAGAACGTGTACCAGAAAACCAAGACTGGTGGTATATCAGAGCAGCAGCCATCCTCAGAAAAGTCTACATCAACAGTCCCATAGGCACCAACCAACTATCACTCGCATTCGCCAACAAGAAAAACAGGGGGACTAGACCAGAACACTTAGCACGAGCATCACGGAAAATCATCAGAGTCATCCTTCAACAACTAGAAAAAGAAGGCTACATCGAACAAGCAAAGAAAGGAGTCCACAAAGGAAGAGTCATCACCGGTAAAGGCAAAAGTTTCCTCGACAAAATAAGCAAAACACTAGCATGAATGAGTACGAAGAACAACTCAAACAACAAGCAGAGTACAACAAACAACTCGAAGCACTGGAAACGAAAGCAAAAACCTACATGACCAAAGAAGCCATCAGCAGGTACGGAACAGTAAAAACTGCACACCCGGAACTGGCGATGAAAACAGCAGCACTGATTGTGCAAGCAGCACAACAAACACGCTTCACCGACAAAATAACCGATGAACAACTCAAGGACATCTTGAGAAGCATCCAACAACCAAGAAAAAACATCACGATAAAAAAGGTATAAAAAATATGGCAAAAGTAAAACATCCCGCAAGAAAACAACGACTAGCAAAGCGACAACGACAAACACGATGGGCACCCTTCTGGACTGTACCAAAAATCTACGGCAAAGGAAGAAAAGTACACCCGGGAAGACATACGCACGTCAAAAGAAACTGGAGAAGAGTAAAAACCAAAGCATAATACCATGGAACGCGTCTACACTATCACCCTCAGAAAAGAAATAGCAAAAGTACCTGTCTATAAGCACACGATGAAAGCAGTCAAAGGAGTACGAGAATTCCTACAAAAACACATGAAAAATGACAATGTCAAACTCGGACAATACCTTAACCGACACTTAAACAGCAGAGGAAGAAAAAACCCACCCACACGAGTAAAAGTCAATGTCTGGACAGAAACCATAAAAAAAGACAATAAAGACTTCACGATCGTCAGAGCAGAACTCTTCGGAGCACCGAAAGAAGCAGCAGTCAAAGAACAGCCAGTAAAAGAAAAGAAAGTACAAGCCGTAGAGAAAAAAGACGACAAACAAGCAGCCATCAAAGAAACTGTAGAAAAGCTAGAAAAGAAACCACAACCAGCACAACAAGAAAAAGCAACAGCAAAAACACCCGAAGACAAACACAAGAAAGACAGCGCAAAAACAACCAGCATAGCACAACACGGATCACAACATCATACTGAGACTAAGAAATAAATTCTTACCGTTAATCATAAAAACACTTAAAAGAACTAGAAAGAAGAATGAAACTACCTTCAGAAGAACCACAAAAGATTATTGTAAAAAAAGAATCTACAACAAACCCCGAGCACGGCTACAACCCAGAACAACGACCCATAGAAGAACACATCAAATACGGCATATTTAACTGTAATAAAACACCCGGCCCTACAAGCCACCAAGTAGCAGAATATGTAAAAAACATTCTTCACTTAAGCAAGGCTGGAAATACTGGTACGCTCGATCCAAACTGCACAGGAGTATTACCTATTACTCTAGAAAAAGCAACACGCGTAGGGCAAGCATTACTCAAAGCAGGAAAAGAATACATCTGCTACATGAAACTCCACGACGACAAACCAGAAACAGAAATACGAAAAGCATTTGAAAAATTCTTAGGAACCATAACACAAATGCCACCCGTAAAAAGCGCAGTGAAAAGACAACTACGTGACAGAAAAATCTACTACTTAGACATCATGGAAATAGACGGAAGAAACGTGCTGTTCAAAGTAGGATGCCAAGCAGGAACCTACATCAGAACACTCTGCGTAGACATAGGAAAAAACTTAGGAACAAATGCACATATGCAACAACTCGTCAGAACAAAAGCGGGACCCTTCACCTACGAAACATGGAAAACACTCCATGACTTACAAGACGCCTACATCAACTGGAAAGAAGACGGCAACGAAAAAAAACTACGAGCATGCATAACACCCTACGAAAAAGCAGTAGACTACTTGCCAAAAATATGGGTCTTCGACTCAGCAGTCAACCCGATATGCAACGGAGCAGAAGTCTACGTCACGGGCATAAGTAAGTTTAACCCCCTAGAACCGAAACAGCTAACAGCAATCATGACACTCAAAAACGAACTGATAGGACTCGGTATATCACACATGGACACCGACGAAATACTCAAACTAGAACGAGGAGTAGCAGTAAAAACAGACGCTGTATTCTTAGACAAAGACCTGTATCCTAAGCAACAACGAACAGACTAATAGAAACGATTTTATAACCATTTATCACCCGTTAAACAAAAAGAGGTGTTACTTGTCTCAAAAAACAGTCTCAGAAGGAATACGACTCATCACATGGGCAACTGCCATTCGTTGGGCCGGCTGGGGATTCGTTGATGCACTTATACCCATATTTCTCCTTTCATTTACCAACAGTTATGCGGAACTAGGCATACTTGGAAGCATTGATGACCTCATATTTGTTCTTACTACACCATTCATAGGACTCTTAGCAGACAAAATATCTAGCGTTACACTCATTCTCATTGGATTAGCAATGTACCCTCTTATCAGCGCAAGTTATTTCTTAGCAGGATTCACAGGTTTAGCAATATTCTTAATCATTGGCAGAGTACTTAATGGCATTAACTACTCCTTTGACTGTGTAGGAAGAGGAACTTATCTTCGCAGACATGCACATCATGGCGCAATAGCACGAACCTTCGGCTATTTCGAAACCGTTTCTAACACTATCTGGCTCTTAGCAGTATTCGCAAGCATATTCCTCGTAAAATACTTTAATATCCATACTCTATTCTTACTAATCATCCCTACATCAATTATTGCATTTATTATCGTCAAAAAGATAAA
>DATDVL010000041.1:0-13189 GCA_035290025.1 Candidatus Nanoarchaeia archaeon | reverse complement strand
GGCAGTTTAACAATTCAGCAATTTCTTGCTGAGCTTTTCCTTTTTCATCCCATTGGATGATTAATCCACGCTCTTTTATGGTTATCATACAAATAAGAAGTAGAACTTATTTATATGCGTTTCTTTTGTCGTAAACTAATTACTTATAATCATAAATCCTTAATAACCGTTGCTATGAAAAAACCGAAAAACTTCCGACACTTACAAACCAAACGATTCCGTAAACTTTCGAATACGCGTGTACTCAGCAATAAATTGCGCACCCTTCTCAGTAAGCGTGTACCAACGATTAGCATTATCATTCTCTTCTGTAAGCAAACCCTTCTCCAACAATTCAGCAAGATACTTCTTCATACGCTGATGCGACAAATTAGCCTTATACAACAAATGAGTAGGCTTAATCTTACCACCCTTTTTCTCAACAGCAGACAAGATGTCGTACACTATCTCGATCTTATCGCGCTTCTCGTTTACTTTCGCAGGACTGTTATCAGACTCCATAACAACACTCCATAGCCGATACATTGTATAACTGTGCCCGCAACAAAGAACTCTTGACCCTCAAAAGCATATCGCGAACCTAAATATACTAGAGGAAATAATAACTGTGCCAAACAAATAATCATGAAACCCCACAAGGTACGCAACTGATACTTCGTATGCTTCTGCGACCACCCATGATAATAATGCGCGACCAAATACAGCAATAACAAGAAAGAAAGTATAGGGAAAATAATAAACTTGTAATAACTGGCAATAACTGCAACTATAGCAAACAAGCCCATCATGGAAACCAAGTGAGCATCCTGAATCCTAAACGTAATAATAATCAAAATCAAATACGCAGAAATCATCAACATTAGATATACCAACGATAACGCTTTATGCACAGTCAAAACAGGAGTATTAATCGCTATTTCGATAACATCCTTACGACCAAAATATACACCTGCATTGATAAATGCCCTTACCAAAAAACCTAAAGTGATAAAAATGAATGCCAAAGAAAAATGCAAATACCGTTTCTCACCCGTAATCTTGTAAATGCGATATGCCGTATAACCTACAGCAAACGACATGATTAAAGATACTAATTCGACCAACGACTCAAGGCCTATCAACGCTGTCTTATCAACTAAAGCCATAACCTTGCAGAATTATCAAAGATATATAAACCTAATGGACCCCTCAACAACAGTAAACCTTTAAAACTTCCCTTAATCATTCCGACCATGCAAATACTTCTTGTCATCGTTTATTCTATCATCTTCGCAGCAACCATCAAAATAGCAGACCTACTTGACGAACATGGACTCAAACTCTTCAAAGGAAGCAAAACACTCTTCGGCATACTCTGGGGCGTAAGCTTCCTACTCCTTACCACACTTGATGCCTACATTGCAGGATTCTGGATAGCATTCTTGCTCTACTGGATACTCAACCACAAAATAGACTATCACAACCACTGCCTAGCAACAGCCATCATCTTTGCTTACTACCTCTGGAAACCACCACTCATAGACTGGCTACTCCTCAGCAGTACACTCATCATTTACCTAGGATTTTATCTCCACGAAAAATATCTCCTCAGAAAAAGAACGATTATCCTACGCTACAACTTACACATTTTAATCCTACTTCTAGCTTATACTTATGCTCAACCAGCGGCACTCAGTGCAATTTTAGCCTTTGTTATAGATTCCCTGGTTTATCATGGCATAAAATCATTAGCAGCACACCATGGCTACACATGAAAAAAATTAAAGCACTCCAAAAAAAAATACTTACCTGGTACCAACATCACGGCAGACAACTACCCTGGAGAACCACCACCAATCCCTATCATATTCTTGTATCAGAAATCATGCTCCAACAAACACAAGTCGACAGAGTCATACCCTATTACACACGATTCCTCACCACATTCCCCACACTCCAAACACTAGCAACAGCAAAAAAGAAACAACTCCTCAGCAACTGGTCAGGACTCGGCTACAACCACCGAGCATTACGATTACAACAAACAGCACAAGCTATTTTAGAACACCACCAGGGAAAACTACCTGCAGATTATGAAATACTTATTACTCTCCCTGGTATAGGACCTTACACCGCACGAGCACTCCTCGCATTCGCCTACAACCAAGACGTACCCGTGATTGACACGAACATACGACGCGTCATTATTCACGAACTCCACCTACCAGAAACCATTGACAAAAAAAAACTTGAACACTACGCACAACAACTCATACCACGAGGAAAATCAGCACGCTGGCACAATGCACTCATGGACTACGGAGCACTCCACCTCACTGTACGAACAACAGGAATAAAACCCCTCAACAAACAAACCACCTTCAAAGGATCAACACGACAACTACGAGGAATGATCATAAAAAAACTCCTTACAAAAAAATACACCGTCCTTCAACTACAACAAGAATTACCCGACCAACGACTCCTTGCTGTTCTCACCATACTAGAACACGAAGGATTTCTCACCAGAAATAAAAAAGTTGTAACTATTGCCAAAGAATAAATAAACCTTTTAAGACTATTTCTTACTCTTTGACCATGCTCTTACTCCTTGCACTAGCACTCCTCGGACTATTCCTCTCCTGTTATTGTTTTTACCTAGAATAACAACCATTACCTGATGACATGACTAAAATATTAACTGGAAGGAGAGGGGGGTGACTCACTTGTGAGATAGCCATTGGCTATTAACCAATTGAAGTACTTATGCACCATTCGTGCTCTTTCTGTTTTTCGTGGTGTTGGTACCCCATAATATTCATAACGATGTATAATTCCTTGCGGAAGTCCTAAGTGCTGACCTAATTCTGTTGGGGTTAAATTGCACATCTCTCTAATAGTACTAGCCCTTTCTCTATCAAAAGAGTCTAAATCAATAGGAAAATCAAGAAGTTCTTCAAGCGTACCATCACTTGTCGTTCGAGACTTTAAATTTACAATTATCCCTTCTAATTCACATAGAAAAGAAATCCTCTGTTCTGGTTGTAATCTATCATAGACTAATCCTAATTGAGATAGATACACTTTAAATAAATTTGACTGTGCAGTTTCTAATTCTCTTCCATTCTGTGCAGATTTATCAGTTTCTGATGTCATGAATATCATTACATTAAAATGACTTAAAAGGATTATGAACCATCAAATAATCCAGATGTGATCAGAAATAATCCCGCAAGGTATCACCTCTCTTTTCACGATTGAAATGACCTACCTGAAGCACTTTATTCTTTAAGGAATATGCCCACCCTAACTTTACACTCGTTACTAAAACACAAGACATAAAAACCACCCCTACACCATTCATAATATGCTCATTGCTGTTATTAGCTTCTTAGGACTCTTACTCTCTGTTTATGCACTCTATACAGAAAAAAAGCACGCAGCAAACCACCACTACCACCCACTCTGTGACATTGACACCAAAACATCCTGCACCAAAGCATTCGACAGCCCCTACGGGAAACTCCTCGGTATTCCCAACTCCCTCGCAGGTATCGTATTTTACCTTGTCCTTATTGTCCTAGCATTCTTTAATTACAACCGCTACCTCTTCTACCTCAGCTTATTATCTGTACTAGGATCATGCTACCTCGCCTACATACTCTTCGCAAAACTAAAAATAAAATGCGTTGTCTGCATCAGCATTTACGTCGTAAACCTGCTTTTACTTGTCATCACGTACTTCCAGAACTTCTAGTTTTTTATAATTAGTTAGTTACTGGAAAGATGTAACATTCACAATGCTTAAAAACTCTACTTTTTATGTCTATTTTATGCCTAAACCTCTCTTTGAAAAAAATTCTATACTGCATCAGCAGAAACTCACAAACTTGCCCTTGACATTATTGCCCGCTTTCCTTATCCACAATGGCTTGTAGGAACAGGAGCCCATTATGGACATGGACGTGTTTCACTTACTCATAGTTCTGCTCGTTTACACACCCAAAAAGAAGTCGGCATACAACCTTGTACTCAGATGGACCTTTTCTTAAGAGAAAGAGGAAGTAGTCTTCCTAATGGTACACGACCATTATTTGTTCAATCTTCAGGAATAACTGCATCATTAAGTCCAGATACCCCATTTACACTAAATCCTATAACTGGCAAACCAGAAGAAGTTTATTTCTGTCGTGATCCACTTGAACCCTTTACTGTTGCTGACCTTCGTCAAAAAGGACTACAAAATATGCTAGCAAGACTTGGTGAAGAAAATTATGAAATAAGTTGGCTTGCCTTTCATGAACCAGAACCTCAACCTCGTCATCCACGCTTTTCTGAATATTCACGTGTCGTTCTCATGAGAACAAACGTTGGTGATTCATCTCTTCATTCCGTCGTTTATCGCAGAAAAAACGCCAAACAGTTCACTACTGATATTACTAAGCTCCTAAGAACATTAGGCAAAAAATATTCTTTTGTTGAACGTTAGCAAGTAGTACTATTGTTATTTAACGTTTTGTTCACGACATGCACCACCACGCTTATACACACGAAAACGACGCTTCAACTTCTTCTCTTTACGAGACTTACGAAACGAAGGAACATGATCATCCATACCGTACTCTCCTCTCACGTGTTGCAATAAACCAGATGCCTGATAACGTCAAGCTGGGAACAAAACCATCAAACGGCCACGGAATAACCTCAATAGCCTGCAACCAGCCAGACTTACCCCAAAACAACAAGCCGATACCCGCAAGAATACCATCCCATAAAATATCCGCACCAGGAACAGCAAATACAAAATCTATAATATCCAACAACAAAGAAAACAGCAACTTTATCGCATCCCAAAAACGAACACGAACACCAAAAATACGAAACACCAAATATACAATACCCCACCACACCAACCAAGAAACAACAATCTGCAACAAACTAGTAATCGACAAAGAAATACCTACCGCAGCAAGAAAAGACCATACCCTATCAAGAAACTCTACCATCACTCACCCTTAAAATGTTTAGACAAAACCTTCTTCAATGTCAAACGAGACGTCTCCTGCAACTCATAATTCACCCGAACAATAGGCTTATTACACTTGACCACCTTTTGTAAATTCATCGGAGAACCATCAATAATAACATCACACTTCGCAGCATTTAACGTATCCTGCAAATCCTTCACCTGCTGCTTACCATACCCCATAGCAGGCAACTCCTTACCCAAATGACTATACTGTTTGTAAACATCAACCAAAGAACCCTTAGCAAACAAACGAGCATCAATAATCTGCGCCTTGTAACGAATAGCAGCAACCGTACCTGCACCGTGCGACAAGCCACCATGTGTTAATGTAGGACCATCTTCAACAACCAACGCCTTCTTACCCGCAATCAATGAAGGATTCAACAACGTCACTGGAGAAGCAGCAGTAATAATTTCTGCATGCTTATTAAAATGACGAATATTCTTCATCACATGAGCAACAGCCTTACGAGGAACACTATCCACTTTGTTAATAACCACAACATCAGCAGTCATAACATTCACCAAACCCGGATAATACGTACGCTCATGATCAGGACGCAAAGGATCAGTAACCACAATATGCAAATCAGGCTTCAAAAAAGAGAAATCATTATTACCACCATCCCAAATAATAACATCAGCTTCTTTCTCAGCAACAGACAAAATCTTACGATAATCAACACCCGCATACACAGGAATACTCAAACGAACCCAAGGCTCATACTCCTCACGCTCCTCAAACGTGACCTGTGCCTTCTTCAAATCAGCATCATCAGCAAAACGCTGCACTTCTTCCTTCAACAAATTACCATACGGCATTGGATGACGAATAGCCACCACCTTATACCCCAAATCCTTCAAAATATAAGCAACACGACGAGCAGTCTGTGACTTACCACAACCTGTACGAACAGCAGTAACCGCAACCACAGGAACAGACGTATTAATCATTGTTTCAGTACCTAGCATACAAAACTTCGCACCCGCAGCAAGCACCAAAGAACCCTTCTCCATGACCTGCTGGAATGACAAATCAGAATAAGATAAATAGACTTCATCAATCTTTAATTCTTTAATAAGCTCAGCAAGACGAGATTCAGGAAAAACAGGGATATCAGCATGATACAAACTACCCGCCAATTGCTGTGGAAACGCACGATGTTCCAAACCAGGAATCTGATTTACAGTAAAGCCAGCAACCTGATAAAAAGGATTATCCTTAAAATAAACTAAGAAGTTATGATAATCACGACCAGCAGCACCCATAATAATAACCTGCTTTACATTCGTAGCAAAGGAGCGCTGCACCACGGGCTTTTTCGCCACTTTTTTCACCTGCTTTTTAACCATATACCTTCTACATCAGGAGTAGCCGTTATATATAGTTTTTGGAACTCTAAGGAGAACAACGGACAATAATATCTGCGGTTTCCTCACGCAAAGCACTTAATAATTCTTCAATACGAGCAAGCTGTTCATCTCTATTAGCAGGACTCTCAGCATCTACATTATTACGCTGTGTTTTTAGATCATTAATGTCGTCAATATTCTTATTATACTGGAAAAGACAAGCAGAAGAGAAAAAATATGTATTTACTTTATACAATGCTGCATCGTCATCTACCACTTCTTCGCTTATAGTATTGTTTTCTTCCGTTGTCGGCAAAGACTCGAACGGTTCAATAACCTTTTTAACATCTGGAGGGACAACAATCTCCGTATCCATCTTACTGTAAATAATAATCGCACTTACTAACAACGCAACAATTATCCCTATCAAGATGAACCAGAATGATACACGAAGACCATGCCAACCAAAAATTTGCACATTACGCCAACGCATGTTCTACACTTACTTACCCTTCTTTATAATAGTTGTTACTCTGCCTCAAAGCAAACCTTTAAATAAAGCCATTTTTTGACTACTTAATAGGGGATTCACTAATGTCTGTTCAAACACTTGACGATGTATTTAGTTATGTAGCCACTGAAATGCAAGCCGTTGGTGTAGCCTACAACGTTTTTCTTGGAAGAATTATTGATAAGCACATTCTTGAACTTGGCCTTGATAAAAATTATCTTGATGGAGGAAAAGGGACGCGAGAAAAAGCAGGCATCCTTGTCTACGGACTATTTACTGATTTTGCACCCCTACCTGAAGACCTAACACAAATACTTGCATCAGCAAGCGCTATTCACACAGCATCACTCTGCCATGACGATGTACAAGACAAAGCAAAAAGAAGAAGGGGAGCAGAAGCAGCACACGTAACACTTGGAGGAGACGACGCAGGAGTATTTCTCGGAGATTCTCTTCTCACAGCAGGGAATTACAAAATATGGGAAATGCTTAGAGAACAGACAAGTGCAGCCCGCTACAGCATAAATCCATCATTTTTTGTTGAAACAGGTTATAGACTCAGTGAAGCACAAGCCTACCTGTCAGCAGGGCAAACAGCAGAAAGAGTTATACGAGAAGAGTTACGCAGACGAAAAAATCGTGCACTACCCACACCCCAGGAAATCACTGAACTTAGCAACCGCGTACAAAGCATTGCCTACAACAAAACAGCATCACTCATTGAAGCCATAGCCTACATTGCAGCACTACGCGCACGAAAAAGCCCAGAAGTAGCAGAAAAGGTACGTCTTATAGCACAACGCATAGCTTACGACTTCCAAAGACGGGACGATGTTCTTGATTGTATAGGAGACCCTTTACTCACTGGAAAACCACAAGGATCAGACATCCGAAACGGCATTGTCAACAGCGTCCACATAGAAGCACTACGCGAAGGGAATGCACCATCAGAAGAACGAGAAATCCTCTACCAAACATTCTGCATGAAACGAGCACCACTCAAACGAGTCGTACAAGCAAATCAGATAGGAGCAACGCGCGGTGTGCCTGTCGTACAAAGAAGCCTTGAAGAAAAAATTGTTGGCATACAAGCAAGTATTATGGAACTTGAAGCCCATGCCATTGGAAAAGAAGCCTTCTGTTATTTCGCACAAAAATTAGTCAATAGAGAAAAATAAAAAAAGTTAAGCAGAAGCTTCTAAACTCCTGCAATCCCAACCCCACTTTCTACAACCCTCAGCAGCCAATAACAACGCGGCAGCAGCCATTACTAAATCCTTAAACAAGGCAGCCTGCATAAATATGCCGAGATAAGCACCTGCAAGCACAAATATTACTAACAAGATTGTTGCAGCCCAAGCAGCAGTACGCGTCCAGAAACCTATAATGAGCAATACGCCTATAATCACTTCGACAAGGCCTAACAAAAGCCCGGACGTACTCAACGGCAGAAACGTAAGAATTTTGTTTATGGGAGGGAATGTATATGTTACCACATTAAAAAAAGCTAACACTTTCATAACACCCGCATAGGTAAAAACAACACCTAAAACGACTCTCAACAAAAAATTAGCAAATTTACGATCCATCATAGTCTAACCCCCACCATGTCATAGCTGTAACCATTGCCTAGTGCTATAAAAAACTTTCCCTAAGTTGGGAAACACTTCATATCAGGATTACGAACCGTTTCCTCAAGCACGGTAATACACTCATCAACATCATCCGTATGAGCAATACCAATAGTCGTATGCAAATTACGCACCGCAACACCCACCACCGTCGTAGGAATACCACCCTTCGCAATAGAAATAGTCAACGCATCCGTCGTACCCTCATCAGAAATATCCATCTGCAAACTAATTTTCTTACGACGACCAGCAGCACGCACCCAATCATCAATACAACGATTTGACAGCATATCAGCATCCTTAATCGTCAAACAAGGACCTTTACCCAACACACGAGTTGAAGAAACACTCTTATCATCAGCAGAGGTCACATCAACAATAATAGCATAATCAGGATCCATACCATAAATAGACGTCTTCGCACCATACAAACCAACTTCTTCCTGAACTGTAAAAACATAAAAAACTTCCTGCTTCGACTTCTTCAACTTCTTCGCCAACTCCAACAAGATATAACAACCAATACGATCATCCAACGCCTTACCAGAAACAATCTTAGAAGAACCCAACGTCATAAAATAACGATCAAGATTCAAATAATCACCTGGTTCAACACCCCAACGTATCAACTCATCCTTTGACAAACCTGTATCCACAATCAAATCCTTCAACTGTGGGACGGTATCAACAACTTCAGCATTACTCAACGCAGACGTCGTAATAACACCATAAATAACACCCTTCTTCGTTGTCAACGCAGCACGTTCACCAATCATATTAATAGCATCAATACCACCAATAGGAGAACAACGCAAATCACCATTAGCATCAATACCCTTCACCATCAAACCAATCTCATCCATATGAGCAGCCAATAAAGCCTTAGGACCAACACCACGCTTATGACAAATAAGATTACCATACTTATCAACATACAAATCATCAACAAACGGCTTGATCAACTTCTTCAATATAGAACGAACCTCATCTTCACGACCTGAAGGACCGGGCGTCAAACTTAATTTCTTCAATAACTCTAAATTCATCACAACACCTCTTCGCAAACGCAAGAACGAAAGAAGATATAAAGCTTTCCCTAAGACCAAAAGGATAGCTAACCCTTAAATAGACTTTACGACTCACCACCTAAGAAAAAGATGGTGCACCTAAAAAGAACACTCAACCTTTTCGATGTCACTGTAGCAGGTGTCGGCATCATTCTCGGAGCAGGAATCTACGCACTCATCGGAGCAGCAGCAGGCATAGCAGGCAACGGCGTATGGCTCTCTTTTACTATAGCAGCAATTATTAGCATATTTACCGGGCTAAGCTACGCAGAACTCAGCACACTCTTCAAAGACGACGGAGGAGAATACGACTACGTCAAAAACGCATTCAACAAGAACATTGCCTGGATCATCGGCATGTTTGTCATCGCCACAGGATTCATCAGCGCAGCAACCGTAGCACTTGGATTTGGAGGATACTTGTCAGCAATTGTAGGCATTGACGAAAAAATACTCTTCGCATTCATTATTATTGTACTTAGCAGTGTCATCAACATCATCGGCATCAAACAAACATCAATCCTCAACATCATCTGTACTAGCATAGAATTCCTAGGATTAGCTATTATTATCATCTTCGGCATAAAAAACATAGGCACCATTAGTTACTTACCCTCGTTCGAAAATATCCATAACATCTTCAGCGGAGCAGCACTCGTCTTTTTTGCGTACATGGGATTTGAAAGCATCGTCAAACTCTCCGAAGAAACAAAAAATCCAGAGAAAACTTTACCACGAGCACTCGTTCTTAGCATTATCATCAGCAGCATACTCTACATCACTGTTGCACTGGTAGCCATAAGCACCATACCCTGGGAAGCATTAGCCGCAAGCAAAGCACCCCTAGCAACCGTAGCAGCAGCACTGCTCGGCAATAACGTCTTCCTCCTCATAGGGGTTATAGCACTCTTCTCCACAGCAAACACTGTACTCATTACTATAGCAACTACCTCGCGTATGATCTATGGCATGGCGCAAAAAAAATCACTACCTGCATGGCTAGCATCCATCAACCCACTAACAAACACACCGGTAAAAGCCATTATTGCCTTTACTCTTTTCATAATATTACTCAGCCTCATCGGCAACATCGAGTTTGTAGCCTACCTGAACGATTCCTTCCTCTTTCTCACTTTCGCTATGGTTAATCTCAGTGTCATCATCCTTCGCTACAAACAACCAACACCCAGAAAGTTCCGCATGCCCCTCAACATCGGAAAATTTCCTGTACTCGCACTTCTCGGTGTTATCGTATCACTCTGGATGCTCTGCTATGCCATCGCTGGATTATTCTAAAAAAGGAAAAATTTAAAAACAAACTTTTTATCACTCATTTTGTTAAAACATAAAGAATCATGATACGACGATTATTGCGGTTAAGTGAAATTCAGCAACGTATAAAAGACATTTTTACAGATGAACCTTTACCTGACGTATTTACTGACTTCGATGTTTCGCAATTGTTAACAGAACGATATGGGTTTAATATATTACCCATAGTCGTAGAACGCGTACGCCTACGCATAGGGTTACCTGACAGTCAACATCGCCTAGACGCATACTTACATCGCATACCTGACCCGCATCAAAGACGGGAACGACTCAAAACAACTCAACAATCTTACTCTTTACCTTAAGAACGAAAATTCTTCACGATTTTCACCAAAACTAGAATTGACAATAATGACATTAGTACTGCAAAAGCTAACACAGCAACCTGAACAACCAACAAAATCATGTCAACACTATCACGAATAGCAACCATACCCTGATCACCAAACATCTGCTGCAAGGTAAGATTCACCGCCTGCTCAGGAGACAACTCTTCCTCAGCAAAAACTACCGGCACGAGCAAGAACATAATTGCTAAAGTCATCACACCTTTTTGCATAACCCTAGCCACTCACCCTCATTTATTAATATTACGACAAAACGTTAGGTTAATAAATAAGCAATCGTAACTTAACAACACCAAAGAGGTGCACCATGGTACTCGGCGAATTCGCAACAAACATACCCAACGCAGTTTTTATTATTCTCCACTTACTCGGACTCATACTCGCAGTTATATTCGCCGTACGAGCAAGCCACCAAATAGTACCAAAAACGATTGTCGCAGCATTCACCTTCTGGGGAATAGCAGAATTGTTCTACATCCTTTACTACATTGACCTATTTACCCAACCCTTCGGACACTTACTCGGAGAACTAAGCCTATTCATTGCATTCATACTAGTCATGGTAGGAACAGCAGACTGAACTAATTTTTTTTATAATTTTCTATTTATATTAATATTACACCCAACCAGTGACCAATCAAGTAACCCGCAAACGCCGCAAGCAAACCAATAACTAACAATTCCACACCTGACTTCCAAGCAGAACTCTTCGTCAATTTACCTTTAACAAAACCTGTAGCAAATAAGACTATACCACATAAGATAACAGCAACGACACTTGCCATCATAGGTGCTAAAAACAAGAAAGGAAACAACGGCAAAAAAGAACCAATCAACGACGAACCACCCACAATCACCGCAGCATACTTAGGACTATCAGAAGACAAACGATGACGAGAACGAGCAAAATCACGAGCAGCCTTGGTAGATGTGTACGCAACGGCAGCCATAGAAATAGACTCAGCAAAACCACCCGCCAAACCCGCAATCAAAATAATACGAGGATCAGCAGTAGCAGCAGCAACACCCAACACCAAACCCAAAACATTTACCACACCATCCTGACCACCAAGAATAATATCCCTCAGTAGAGAACCAATATCATCACCACTTTTCATACCCTAAAGACTAGCACAAACTATATAAAAGATTTTGCACCTGTAAATCTTATGTCTGGAACATCCCTTTGCACGGAACAACCCCGTATTCTTATTGACACAAATTTTGTAAGATCATGTTACACACCTCTTTTCAGTAGAGGAGAATCCCACTTCTTTTATGATTCTGCAACTAAAACACTTACGTTTAATTTACCCACACCCTATGTTCATGCTATACAAAACACTGCAGGAGAAGACTTTGCGGGAATTGTAGACTTAGACTTTTCTCTTGGAGCAGGAAGCTATGAACAATACCAATTTTCCGTGCAACAACTAGCATTCGGACACCCAACTGCGAGAATTTTGCGATTCTTTGATTTTAACGTCGCGTCTGTAGTACGAGGAACACAAGGGTTGCAACTTGATTTACGACTACAATCAAAATTCTTTAGGTAGAAAACTTTAAATATCCCCTACTACAAAACTATTTTTATGCACAAAAAAGGGATAGTTACACTCATCATCTTAACTTTCTTACTTAGCATTGTCGCAGGATGCAGCGATACCACAACAACACCTCAGAATGACACTCAATAAGAAACAACAGACACGAACACACCAGAAACACCAAAACAAGTAGACGCACCCTGGGGATCAAAAGACATAGACATTATCGGAGACTTATTCGTACCAGAAACAATAGTTTACGACAAAAGAAACGCATATAAATAAGTTCTACTTCTTATTTGTATGATAACCATAAAAGAGCGTGGATTAATCATCCAATGGGATGAAAAAGGAAAAGCTCAGCAAGAAATTGCTGAATTGTTAAACTGCCAT
>DATDVL010000040.1:0-2871 GCA_035290025.1 Candidatus Nanoarchaeia archaeon | reverse complement strand
GATGTTGATTTGGTGACTCCTTTTGATTGGGTGGTTACTGTTCCTGTGGATGCTCGTATTATAGGTACGGAGAGTATTGATCGTCAGGATGCGCATATTGTTGAGTTTGGTGATGCTGATCGTTTGGTGCGTATGTGGGTGCATGATTTTTATTTATTGCCGATGAAGGTTCAGGTGTTGCGTGATGATGAAGTTCTTGAGACGCATGTCTATACGCTTTTGCAGGTGGGTAATGTTAAGGAGAAGGATGTTGCTCCCCCTATTAGGTCTTGATATAATTACTGTTGAGGAGTGTCATTCACAAACTTTTTAAAGGGATGGAAATTGGTAGTTTTCATGGTTAATGTAAAATCACCCTCATGGACATATTCTGGTGAGGATACTTGTGAGAGTGCTCCTGCAGATGTTGAGGTAAGGAGTTTTTATCATGTTTCTGTTCCTGTTGCTTTGCGTGCTTCTCAGTCTAATGGTTTTTCTACGTTAGCTATGCCTGCTGTTTTGGAGAAGCGTTTGGAATGTGATAATGATTCTCCTCTGTGGGGTAATTGGTCTTTGAGTGTTTCTTCTTTTTTGACGGGTCGTACGAAGTCTGGTTCTCATACTAAGAAGGGTGGTAATAGTGTTGGTATTTTTTCTCATATTCCTACTATGGTTTCTGATCCTAATGTTTTAGAGAGAAGAATTGCGGGTGGTCAATTGGTTGATGGTGCTTTGGTTCTCCCTCATAGGGAGATTTATCGTGTTCTTGCTCTTGATGGTCAGGTTGTTGATGGTGTTCGTGTTGTTACTGTTTTTGATGCTAAAGATTTAGAAGCTATGAAATATGGTTATTTGTCTGAGAATGAGGCTTTAACACATACAGGTGTTCTTGCTTTTGTTGGTTCTAAGAAGATGGTTTGTGATTATGTCCCTCGTCATATGCAGAAGTATACTCAGTTAGGTTTTTGGTTGCCGAAAGGTGATTTGCAGTTTGATCAGCTTCGCGGGCGCTTGCTCGTCCTTGGCTACTTCGACTACGACAGCTTCCTCGGCAACGACGACCTCGACCTCGACGGCAGCGGCCGTTTCCTCGGGGTACGTCCGTTGAATAGCGCCGTAGGCGCGAAAAAAAAGTAGTTTTTTTAGATTTTACCTATTAAGGTTATTCCTGGTTTGAGTGTTTTCTTTCCTGGTTCCCAGTTTACCGGGCAGACGTTTCCTGGGTGTTCTTGCACATATTTTGCTGCTTGTAGTTTTCTGAGTGTTTCTTTGATGCTTCTGCCGATGTTGTTAGCATTTATTTCTGCTGTTACGAGTTTTCCTTCAGGGTTGATGATGAATGTCCCTCGTAGGCTTAGTCCTTCTTCTTCGATGTAGGTCCCGAATGTTTTGCAGAGTTTTCCTGTGGGGTCTGCTAGCATGGGGTAGGTTACTTGTTTGATGGCGGGTGAGTGGTCATGCCATGCTTTGTGGGTGAATGCTGTGTCCGTGCTGACGCTCATGAGTTCTGCTCCTAGTTTTTTGAATTCTGGGTAGAGATGTGCTGCTTCTTCTAGTTCTGTGGGGCAGACGAAGGTGAAGTCTGCTGGGTAGAAGAGGAGTACTAACCATTTTCCTTTGTACTTGCTGAGTTTTATTTTCTTTATTTCTTCGTTGTGGTATGCTTCTAGTGTTAAGTCTGGTATTTTTTCTCCAATGTTCATGGTCGTGTTCCTCCGAGTCGTATGACTGAAAGCATAGTGTTCTTTTTAAAGATTATGTATAAGAAAAAAAGAAAAGAATGTTTATTTAGCAACGTTAATTGCTGCGCCCAACAATTATGATACCAAATAGTGTTGGTGGTACTGTGTTAAATATTCCTAGTCTGTTTTTGTCATTTGATATTTGGTATTCTGATCCTGGTGTATTTCTCATGCTTAGTATATAGGTTTCTAGAAATTGTCTTTGTTGTAATCTTTTTGTGTCATATGTTCTTGTTTCTTGCATTTCGAATCTGCCCTGTATTGTTCTTCCTCGTTTTATGGTTATTATGCCATAATCTCTAGTGAGTATAGCTGGTAGCATGGCGTCTGAGAATGCTTGATAGCTTATACGTGTAGTAACGGTTGGTGTCGTTCGTGTTGCTTCTCCTGTTGTGCTATCACCTAGAATATTAATAGTAAATGCTGCTGCTATGATAAGTATGATGGCTATCCAGAATAGTTTTATTTCACCTTTTTTGTCCATATAAAAACCTCCATTTATAGTATTCTTCTGGGGGGTGTGGTCTATAAAAATGTATTCTTTCATGTTTCTTGGTAGGCTTTTTTCATTGCTTTGTGGAACGTCTTGAATGTTCTATTCATAATGGCTTCTTGTGTTTCTCGCATGAGTTGTTGTAGGTAGTAGAGGTTGTGATAGCTTGCGAGTCGGTAGCCTACGCCTTCTTTTTGGTGGAGTTGGTGTCTGATGTATGCTTTGCTGTAGTTTTTGCAGGTGTGGCAATTGCAGTTTTTATCAATGGGTTGTTTGTCTTTTTCGTATTCTTTTCTTAAGAGTCGTAGTTTTCCTGTGCTGGTGAAGAGTGTTCCTCGTCGGGCGTTTTGTGTGGGGAATCTGCTGTCGAAGCAGTCTACGCCTCTGCTGATGGCTTCTACTAGTTCTAGGGGGTTTCCTGCTCCCATGAGGTAGCATAGTTTTTCTTTGCCGATGATGTTTTTGTGGGTTTCGATCATGGCGTATTCTTCTTTGCTGGTTTCTCCGAGTGCTAGTCCTCCGATGGCGTAGCCGTCCATGTTGAGTTTTTTGAGTTCTTGTGCTGATTGTTGTCGTAGTTTTTTGTGTATGCCTCCTTGGGTTATGCCGAGGAGTAGTTGTCGTTTCTTTTTGTTGTTGAGCTTGTTGTGTGTTTTG
>DATDVL010000039.1:0-10139 GCA_035290025.1 Candidatus Nanoarchaeia archaeon | reverse complement strand
AAGAACAACCACAAGACTATAGTGCAAAAAACATCACCGTACTGAAAGGACTAGAAGCAGTACGGTGATGTTTTTTGCACTATAGTCTTGTGGTTGTTCTTCGGGCATGTGATTCTTGCAGCTAGATAAGAAAGCTGTACGGTAAAAGAGGTGTCTAGCTATAAAAGGGTTCTTCCAGCTCTAGTGGTGTTTAAACATGTTTATAGCCTATTTTAAGGGTGAAAAGCCTTGTTTTTTGCTGTTTTTGAGTGTATAGAACGTGTTTACAGCGTTTTTGAGAAGAATTTTTTCTGTTGTTTATAAAACGTGAAGTATATTCGTTGTTTAAAGATTATTGTTAGTAGACTAATCTTCTTTTTTCGTTCCATACTGCTTCTGGGAAGCCGTGGAGTTTTCCTAGTGCTCTTCGGTAGACGCGTAATTTTCCTGGCTGGATGATATAGCTGATGCATCCTCCTATAGTAGTGTTGGTTTTTTCTTCTTCTAAGAGGAAGAATTCTGTTTGTAGTGCCATGCGTTCTAAGTCTTTGCGTGATGGCTCTGCGGGTAATCCTTCTGTTATTTTTCTTTGGAGTGCTAGGATACGGTCTGCGGTGATGCCGCATGCACTGGTATGATAATTCCTGACAGGTGTGAGAGGGTTTTCAGAGTCTCCTTCGTAGGCTTGTGCTGTTGTTATGTCTATAGCTAGGATTTGGTTTGCTAAGTTTTTTCTGATGTTGGGTAGGTTTGAGAATGCTTGTTTTTTTAGGTCTGCTAAAGGTGTTGTTTCGAGGATTTGTATTTCGTCACTGTTCATTCTTCCGTGATAGGCTACAAGGTTTCCTTCACTGTCTGGTCTGAACTTTTCTGTGACAAATGTTCTTGGCCCGGGGTCATCGTTAGGTAGAAAGGTTAATTGTAGGTCTGATACAGCTAATATTCTTCTTGGTGATTGGTGAATAAGAAGGAAGGTCATGTAAGTTTTATTCAAAAAATGCCTTAAAAGTATTGTGAACCTATCTTTTTTTCTTCAGATAGTATTTCTTTCTCGTCGTGCAGAAGGTGTTGTCGAATGCTATGTAGGCTATGGCTGCCATGATGATGCTGAAGAAGTATTTTTTTTGTGCTACGCCGAGGATGGTAAAGATGATGCCTAAGATGCCAATGATGGTATAGATAGTTGTGGTTGTTTTGTAGAGTGCTGCTGGCTTCATTATAGGAACCTAGCAAAAAGTCTATCAAGCAAGTCCTCGTAATGGTCAAGAATAGTTGCGAGTGTTCTTATGACAGGTCGTTGTGCTTGCCGTTCTCTGGTTTGTGCCATGGATTCTAACATTTTGGCAGTCTCTTCTTTTTCTCTGATGCTTTCTGGTATGTCTGATCGTGATCCTCCCCAGTGATAAGAACTGGCGAGTCCGTTATTATGTCCATTTCCTGAAGAGCCGAAGTACCAATTATCTACTTCTCTATCTAGCTGTGTTGCTCGTTCGTGTAATGCTTGTGCTCTAGGGTGGGTATAGGTAGGCATGTGTAGATTATTTCTTTTTCATTTCTAGGTAGCTGCATCGTCCGCAGTAGTGTCTGTCTTTGTGGTCTGCTAGGAATACGCCTGCTCCGCATTTTGGGCATTCTTTCTTGGTTTTTTCTAGTTTTTCACCGTTGATTTTGTAGTGTTTCCATCGTTGGCTTGGTTTATGGTTTTTTATTTTTTTCTTTACCATTTATTTTGCTCCCGGTGCTGCTTCTTTTTTCTTTTCTTTGCGTGTTTCGTAGAGTTTGTAATCGTTTTCGTTTTTGTAGGCGTAGTAGGTTACTTTGCTTTGGTTGCTTCCGAAGTGGGTGTGTACTTTTTTTATGGCTAGGGTTGCTTCGTTGTTGCCTGTTTTTTCTGCTAAGTGTTTTTTGATGTCTGCGATGCTGGGTGTT
The DNA here is from genome assembly GCA_035290025.1 of Candidatus Nanoarchaeia archaeon. Lineage (GTDB taxonomy): Archaea > Nanobdellota > Nanobdellia > SCGC-AAA011-G17 > DATDVL01 > DATDVL01. Next base: position 8,231 of record DATDVL010000039.1, on the reverse strand, counting down.
TTTGCTCCGGTGTGGGTGACGTTTGCTGTTCCTTCTGTTCTTCCGCAGATCTTGTTTTCTTGGTGGTGTTGTAATTCGAGTTCCATGGTGTTATACTTTTATAGCATATTCTCCTTTTTGTGTGATGTTTACTTTTTTTGCGATGTCGCTTTTGCTGGCGTCAATGATATATAATCTTCCTTTCCAGTTGTCGGTGAAGTCTGTTCCTTTGCACATGGGGCATTGGTTTCCTTCTACCATGATTTTGCATTTTCTGCATGCTTTTTTTGCCATTATTCTTTCTTCCCTTTCTTTTCAGTTTTTTCTGGTTCTGTTTCTTTCTTGAGGTCTTCTTCTATCCAGCCGATGCTTCCTAGTCTGCTTTGTCTCATCGTGAGTCCTAGTTTGGGGTTGCCTGCTTCTTTGTAGCTTACGGCGATGATGCGTGCTCTGCATTTGTCTCCTACTTTGAGTGAGCGTTTGCTTTCTTTGCCCGTGAGGACGTTGCTTTTGCTGAAGCTGACGAAGTCGTCCATGGTTTGGCTGATGTGGATCATGCCGTCGAGTGCTCCGAGGTCGATGAATGCTCCGAAGTCAGTAATATCAGTTATTTTTCCTAGTGCCATTTCTTGCATTTCTGGTTTGAATGCTAAGAGTTTGAACGTGGTGTCGTAATAAGTTGCTCCGTCTCCGGGTATGATGACGCCTTCTCCTATGCTCGTGACGTCGGTTACTCCTAAGACTGCTCCTAGTTCTTTGGTGACTGCTCCGTCGAAGCGTTCTTTGATGCTTTCCATAATGCTGAGTTTTGTTTCTTGTCCGAACTTGCTCGGCGGTACGCGTACATGGCTTTTTACTTCAATTTCGTAGTACATGTTCTATGATGAGATGATTTTGTTGTCTAATGGTTATGATGCCGAAATCTTCCTTTTTAAGCTTTTCTTTTAGGGCTTTGTCTTGCGTTGCTACGTAGGAATGGGGGTAGTTGTGTACGGCGTCATCAAATGTTCCTGGTTGGTTGGTAGTTTGGATGGTGTGTCGTTGTGCGTAGGTGAGTGCTAGTTTGCCGTCTTTTTTTCCTTGGAGTTCTTTGAGGGTGTTGCTGAGGATGACTAACTGGTAGGGTTGGTCTAATATCCGGGTGAGTTCTTGTTCTAGGCGTATTTTTCTTCTGAGGATGTTGAGTAAGAAGTCTGTGTCTAAGATGATGGTGAGCATGGGTCTTTGTAGAATGCACTTCTTATAAGAGTTTTCGTCCTCATGATTGGATGAGAAAAGTATTTAAGGTTTCCAAGTAGGATTGGTTCATGGTTACGTATATTTCTCGTACCGTGGATCAGGCTATTGCAGGTATTGATAGTGGTCAGTTGCCTGCAGGTATGCCTGTTGAGTTGCATGATAAGATTAATTTTCCTTTTGTTCCTGATGGTGCTTGGCGTTGGGGTGTTTGTGGTAGGGGTGTTCCGCAAGTATTGTTAGGGCATGAGTATAATATGGGTTTTGGTCCTCGTGGTCGTCGTATGCGTCTTGAATTAGTGCATGATCTAAGCGCTGTTGATAGTGATTTTCAGACTGCTTATTCTTCAGTAGATAGTGTTCAAGAGGGCTATAAAAGATACTATAGTCTGTTAGAATTGTTACGTCAAATTGCTGTTCGAGAAGTTCCTGTAAAAATTAAAGGTCAGATGTTCGCTTCAGATAGGTCTGGCTTTTTTTCTCCGTATGAAGTTTCTGTTGAAGAAATAGTTATCCCTATTATTAGAATTGATGCAATTCTACCTCCGTATCTACGACCATCTTCAGCGAATAAGGATGTAGTAATTCCTGGGATGGTTGCTAGTGAACAAGAATTGTCTGATGTCAAGTTTAGGAAAGAAGCATTCCACGGGCGCCGTAGGGCAGACGAAGAGAGGCGTATTGACCATTTGGGATTAAGGCGTATACATTCGTATCCTTAATGAATAATCTTTTATAATTCTCTTCTTGTGGTAGGTGTATGCTTCATCAGGTGTATCGTCAGCATCAGAAGGTTATTCGGCAGCGTTTGCGTGATTTTTCTGCTGTTCCTTCTTCGGAGTATTTTTATGAGTTGTGTTTTTGTTTGTTGACGCCTGCTTCTTCTGCTAAGGTATGTTATACTGCTGTTGTGTCGTTGAAGAAGGCTGATTTTGCTAAGAAGGCTATTGATCCTTTTCCACATATTCGTTTGGTTCGTTTTAATAGGACGAAGGCGAAGCGTTTGTTGGCTATGAAGAAACAGTTTCCGGAAATTGTTGCTAAAATACAGGAATTATCTTCTGTAGATAGTCGTTTGTGGCTTGCTGATCATGTTGATGGCTTGGGTTTGAAGGAGTCTGCGCATTTTTTGCGTAATATTGGTCATCGTGGTTTGGGTATTTTGGATCGTCATATTTTGAAGCATTTGGTGCAGCATAAGGTTATTCCTTCGTTGCCGAAGTCGTTGACGAGGAATCGTTATTTTCTTATTGAGCGTAAGTTTCAAAAGTTCGCTGCGCAGGTGAAGATACCTATGGATGAGTTGGACTTATTATTTTGGTCTCAGGAAACAGGTGAGGTGTTCAAATGATTCTTGAATGGTTAGCATTGGTTTTTTTGATAGTGTATGTTCCTATTCCTGTTGCTTGGTTGGTTATTCATCCGTTGGTGGGTTGGTGGCGGAAGCATCCTCAGCTGTATAAGTGGGTAGTCATAAAATGGGTAGTAAGCGCGGTTTTCTTTTTTTCTATTCGTGCGTGGGTATGGTCTTCGCAAGTACCGTTGCGTTTGCTTCCTGTTATAGGTGGTGTGATTGCTCTTAGCTTTGCTGTTTGGCTGGATAGGCAGCGTGCAAAGGTTTTTTCTTATCGGCAGCTCGTTGGTCTTCCGGAGATTGCTCCTGATAATCACAAGCCTGTTCTGGTAACGGAGGGTATTTATGGTCGTTTGCGTCATCCGCGTTATGTCTCATACATTTTTTCTGCATGGGGTATAGCTCTTATTACTCGTTTTCTTAGTGTGTATCTTGCTGCAGTCTATTTGACAGTCGGGTTGTATATCGTCATGCTATTGGAAGAGCGTGAATTGAAGAAACGTTTCGGTAAGGTTTACGATGATTACATGAAAGACGTTCCTCGTTGGTGGCCTCGCCATGGATAAGTATCATTTTCGTGAGATTTTTTCTATTTTAAAGAAAGAAGTTAAAGGGTATCAGGCTCCTGTTGTTGAATTGTATGCTCAAAATCGTCATGTATTCCATGTGCTTATTTCTTGTGTATTGTCGTTGCGTACCAATGATAAAGTCACGTCTAAAGTATGTGGAGAATTGTTTCGGCAGGTTGACAAGCCTCAAGATATAGTGAAACTGGGTCTCCCTCGTTTGAGGTCTTTAATTAAGCGGGTTAATTTTTATAAGACCAAGGCGAAGAATATTATGATTATTTGTGAAATTTTAGTGGATAAGTATCGTTCTCAAGTTCCTTCGACTCCTGAAGAGTTGTTAGCCTTGCCGAATGTTGGTCGTAAGACCATGGGTATTGTTATGCAGTATGGTCATCGTGTTGAGGGTGATTATATCCCTACTGACACACATGTGCATATTTGCGCCAATCGGCTAGGATGGGTAAAGACCAAAAAGCCTGAAGAAACTGAAAAAGAGCTTATGAAAATAGTTCCAAGAGAATATTGGCTCAACTTAAATACTATCTTAGTTACTTTTGGGCAAGAAATTTGCACTTCTACTTCTCCTTTTTGTTCACAATGCCCAATTTATAAGTACTGCCCGAAGATTGGCGTAATACGAAATCGTTAGGATCATACTTATTCTTAAATTTATTACTATGTGATACTTTATCAATAAGTTTTTCGAGTTCTTTGTTTTTTTGTGATGAAATACATCCAATCTTTTTATAAAATCTATAATAATTGGGAAGAGATGTAATATTAAAATAGTGTCTTATTTTATCATTTTTAAAATAATCATGAATAGGGTTCGTCTTTATTCCTTCTTTTTTTAATATTAGCTGAATTCCTTTCAAAAGAGTTTTATCATCCTGAACGAATCTGAGAGAGTAGTTTTCCGATTGGGCTGAGCCTTCTGCATCAAAAAAACCACTAACTAGTCCTTGTTTAAATGAACTATTAGACTCATTTATTTGACGAGTAATGATTTTTTGTTTGCCTTCAGCAAATTTACCAAAAATAGAATAAAATATGTCTGCACAGATTTTAGGATAAAAGAGTCCTGCACAGTGATCAGATGGTATGGCATCAACACTGTAAACTCTATGACTCCAGATAGTTTTTTCATGAAATTTTCTTTTCTTTTGCACCCAGATTCTAGGGAGAATATTAAATATTTCAAACATTTTATCACTAAAATCCTGTAGCAGTTCTTTGTTTTTATTAGAAAAGAAAACTGCATGAAATCTTTTATCAATAGATCCATCTCCAAGGACATATCCGATAACTGAACCCAATGATTTATTAATCTTTAAAGGAAACTGTATTTTAACTTGTCCTCGGCGTGGTCCGGCTTTAATATATTCCAAATTTTTTTCAACATCCGACCAAAAATATCTTTTTGAAAGATTTATTATAATAATAAGCTTACTCATTGGTATTGTGCAACGTCCACTGATCCATCCCCTAACTGTTGTATATCCATGCCCATGAGTAAACTTTTTGGCCTTTAGTTTTTTAGCAAAATTAAGATTCATTGCAGGATTTTCTGATTTTGAAGCATCTTTCAATAATTTTTTAAGAAATGAGAGGTCTAGTTTTACATGAGCAGTCGATATGTAATATGCAATTTCTTTTAATCCTACTTTTTTTCCCACAACTAAAAGTTATTTATTGAGTTTATATATGTTTATTAGGTGTTTGTCGTGTGTGTCGTTCTGCGTCCTTTCGGTCTATAACTATCAGATTTTTTTGTTTTTTAAGATTTTCTTTTATTATTCCTGAAATTGTAATCATATTCTGGCCAGTTTTCTAGATCAACCGTTTCCCATTCTTTAGTCATCGCAAGATTATCTTCTGCCATTTCTTTATAACCTTCAATCATGAGTTGTTCAAATTCCTTTTTACTTCTTTTCTTCAAATTGTTGTGTAGCATGGTTAAAAATATAGGCCTTATGCATTTTTTCTACCCTCCCGTCGGAATAGATAATAGTCCTATTATCATTGTAAGTTATAGGTGCGGTGTTGGGTGCTCCGCCAATCACAGTCATTTTGATAGGTTTTAGTGGTGTTTTGCATGCGGATAGGATACTAAGTGTAGTGACAAGTGTTGTTGTCAGGATGGGTTTGAATCGCATGCTTAATAGTGTAGTCTAGTTATTTTTATACTTTGTGTTATAATAAAAAAAAGAATGATAAGGTTTCCCTTATCGTATTTCGTAATCTACCGTTACAGTTGCTGTTACTTCAAGTGTTTGTGGTTGTACAGGTACACTTGCTGCTTCTCCTGATGCTGCGAGCATCATGTCTTTGTAGATAGGTAGGGGGTAGTAGTTGCTGCTGCTTTCGCTGACGCGTACTATTTTTCCTAGTTTTCCGCCGACGCTTCGTGCAAGTGTTTCTGCTTTTTCTCGTGTTTCTTGTCCTGCTTGTTCTAGTGCTTGGTTGAAGACGTCTTTTTGTTGTTCTTCGCTGAGTTCGAAGTTGACAGAGGTTATTTGTGTTGCCCCGTTGTGTACAGCAATGTCAATATATTTTCCTACAGTGGTTATTTCGTGGATGGTTACTTTGAGGGTGTGGTCCGCTTGGTAGCCTTTGAATATGCTTCCTTTGTCAGTCCAGTCTTCTCGTCGGTAAACATTATAGTTAGTTGTTTCAATGTCTTCTGATGGTATTCCTGCTTCTTGTAGTGCTTTGATAATGTCTTCGCTGAGTTGGGTGTTTTCTGTTTGTGCTTCTTCTGCAGTGTCTTCCAGTGTTTGTACATTGGCATAGAATTGTGCTTCGTCGGGTGTTGCTTTGATCGTTGCTGTTCCTTGGACGCTGACAACGTTGGTTGTTCCTTGGCTGCAGGCGCTGAGCAGGAGCAGGCTTCCGATGATAAGTAGTATAATATTTTTGTTCATGGTAGTCCTCCGTGTTTTTCTTATGAATAAAGGTAGTTGATGTTATTTATATAGCTTGTTTTAACTGCGAGGCTGTTAAGAGTCTTCAGATGAAATGCACAAGTCTTATAAATAATTGTAGCATAGTATTCTTTGATGGACTCTGCTTTAGTAATTTTTACGCGTTATCCTGAAGAGGGTAAGGTGAAGACGAAGCTTGCTTTGCATATTGGTGAGAAGCATGCTGCTGAGTTTTGTCGTTGTATGTTACATGATCTGTTGAATAAACATAAAAGTCATTCGTATGATACGATTGTTGCGTTTACGCCTCGCGAGAAGGGTAGTGTTATCAAGTCTGAGTATCCTTCTGCAAGTATTTATATGGAGCAGGTGGGTAATAATTTTGGTGAGCGTGCGATGCATTTGTTTCGTTCGTTGTTAAAGAAGTATAAGAAAGTTGTTGCTATTGGTTCTGATGTTCCTGATTTGGATCCGTTGCAGGTGCATAAGGCGTTTATGGCTTTGGATGCTGTTGATATGGTTATTGGTCCTGCGTTGGATGGTTCGTATTATTTGGTGGGTATGCGTCGGCCTATTGATATTTTTTCTATGGTTGCTGGTTATTATCCGGAGATTTTGCGTGATACGATGCGTTTGATTGATAGGCAGGGGTACACGTATGCGTTGTTAGAAAAGAAAACAGATATTGATGATATTGATACGTTTCGTTCGTTGAAGAGGCGTTTGAAGAAGGAGCAGGCTCCGTTGACGTATCAGTTATTGAAGAAGATTAAGGTGTAAGAACTTTTTTAAAGAGTTTCTTTTTCTAGTTGTTTATGTTTGGTCTTGTTGATAGGGTATATGCTCGTTGTAAGAATCGTCTTGTCGAGTCGGTGCTTCCTCCTTTTGTTGCGGGTTCTGGTGCTGCGGTGTGGTATTGTTTTCTTCCTGAGTTTGTGGTGAAGAATCGTCGCTTGCTAGGTTCGTATCTTCCTGCTGCTGAGTGTCATGTTTTTCCTGTTGCTGCGCAGTTTCATATGCGTGCTGATCCTGTGGAGTCGTTGCGTCGTCTTGATAAAACTTTTTTTCAGGCTGTTGATGGGTTAGTTAGTGATCGTCCTGTACATGTTATGGGTATTAGTTTGGGGTGTCCTTTGGTTACGCGTTTTGCTGCTCGGGTGAATTTGCAGGAATTGGTTTTGGTGGTTCCGGGTGATCGTTTGGGTCCTTGCGCTTGGGAGTCTGCACTAACAGGTCAGTGGGTTCGTGGTTCTGTGAGTAAGGAGGTGTATACCCATGCTTTGCAAGTGTATGATCCTGTGGAGTATGTTGTTGGTTTGCCGAGTGTTCCTACAAATATTTTTTTAGGTGGGTATGATTTGTTTATTCCTGCTGCTCGTGGTGATATCTTGGCGAGTCGTTTGCAGGAGCATAATCCGTTGACGACGGTGAAGAAGTGGTGGTTTGCTGATCATGCTACAACGTTATTTTTGGCTGCTGCTGTGTTTAAAAAAAGTAAGGATAAGTCTTCGTGATTTAGAAGGCGAGTATCCGTTTTGCTTGTCCTTTGCTGTAATAGTTTCCTGCTGCTATTCTTTTTTTTGCTTGCTGGAATTCTTTGAGAGTTTTCTTTTTTGTTTTCATGAAAATAAGGGGTGGGGTGAGTATTTATGTCTTTGTCATTCTGGCGGAGTATCTTGCAAGGTTTTTTTGTCAGGTTTTCTTGTACATAATATTTATAAGTTGTTAAATTCGCGTGAGTAGGCATGGTTTATGATGTAATTATTATTGGTGGTGGTGTTGCTGGTTTGGGTGGTGCTGTCTATTGTGCTCGTTTTAATATGCAGACGCTCGTCTTAGCGGGTCGTTTGGGTGGTTTGATTCAGGATACGCATATTGTGGAGAACTATCCGGGTGTTGCTCGTTGGTCGGGTTTTGAGATGGCGCAGGCGTTTCAGAAGCATGTTGAGGATTATAAGGAGCAGGTGACGGTGAAGGAAGAGTTTGCTCGTTCGTTGGAGAAGAAGAATGATATTTTTGTGGTGAAGACTGATGAAGGGTTGTATGAAGGTAAAACAATTATTTTTGCTACGGGTACGCGTCGTAAAAAGTTGAATGCTCCGGGTGAGATTGATTTTATTAATAAGGGTGTAAGTTATTGTGCTACGTGCGATGCCCCCTTGTACAAAG
>DATDVL010000038.1:0-4440 GCA_035290025.1 Candidatus Nanoarchaeia archaeon | reverse complement strand
TTGGTAGTGATTGTTTGTGGTTGGCAGGGGTTATTAGTTTTAGGGACTTCTGCTTTGTTTGGTCTAGTGGTGTTGCAATTGCCTATTAGTAAGTCACATGTGATGGGTTGTTTGTTAATGCCGGTGATAGGATATTATTTTATATAATAACCACCAAAGAGTAGTTAAAAAAGAAAGCTTTTTAAGGTATATTTGTCTGAGAAAAGGTTATGAAGAATCCATTTCCAGAATGGGACCAGCAAGTATTGAATAGTGTGCATTTATTGACACGAGGATATAATTGGCTTACAGGGGGTAGTCGTAGAGATCTTGCTGATAAGTTAGTAACTCTCGCACCAATCATAGAGTCTACAGGATATTATTTTCTGCACCCATTATTAGGTGTCGGTGTTTGCGCAGCAACAATGTGGTATTCCCATAAATCTCAAGAATTCCACGAAATGATTGAAAGAGGACATGAAGAACAAGAAGAATGTGAAGCAATTAATCTTGTTCATTTGACAGATACAGAATTAGTAAAAGTAGAGGGATATGTAATAGGTGCGGTTGGTTTTGGTTTAATGTTTGCAAACAATTTACCACCAGAATACGCAAATTTTGAAGATGCGGGTAAGATAACTGGCGCAGGGCTAATGATCAGAGGTCTTGCAGGACTAGTTATGGCTGGAAATGATTTACCACGAAGAAAAAACTTTTTACGAAGAGGTTTAGAAGTTTTAGAAAGAAGGTTACAACCAGCTTATAGCTAAAACCATTTGTTCAACCCTTCTTGTTTGTCTGCTGCTTTTCCGAAGATGCTTTCTATACGTATCTTAGTAATGGCTAATGACTGTCGTAGGTAAGGTGCTAGCTGGTATTTTTCTGCTAGGTCTAGGCTGGGTTCTAGGTATTTGATGATGCTTCCTTCTGCTATAGTGAATATTATCCGCCCATTACATAGCAAACATGTTCCTTGTAATGGTGGTCTTCTATATTTTTCGTTGCATCCTACGCAGCGGAATTGTTGTGATGAGAATTTTCTTAAGTTACCTCTGATGTCTCGTATGAAGTGCCGTTCTATGATAAGTCGTGCTACGTCTCGTTCATCAACGGCTCGTATTTTTTCAGCCACATCCATTTGTTTTTCTACTTTTTCTTTCATGGTGGGTATGAATTTGTAGCTGCTGCAGCGTACGCCGTTGTTGATGTCGTTCGTGTCGTGTGTGAACATGAAGCCAGTGCTTTCTCGTGCTGTTCCTAGGTAGTCTTGTACTTGTTCTATCTTTACGTCTTTCGCTGATTTGTATGCTTGTGCTGCTTCGTAGAGTGCTAGGGGGTAGGTTGCTGCTATGTCCATGTCAAATACCATGTCGTCGACGTCTTTGGGTACAAGTATGGAAGTGAGTACGAGTGGTTCGTCTTGTTTTGATCCTCGGTGGCTGGGTAAGTATTGTGTTGAAAAGTTTAGGAATGCGTCCATGAGCATCATGACTCCTGCCTCATCACCATCAGCATCGCGTCTCATAATACTGTGGAAGTAAGGATGTGCGAGTAATGCTTGTATGCGCGAGAATCCTATGACTCTTCCTACGATGCCTGCTGATGTGTGTGGGCTTAGTCCTACGATGGCGCTTCCTATGACATCGTTTTTTGTTTTGAAGTTGTAGAATGGTGGTAGCCCATAAACTTTTACGAGTAAGTCGTCGATGAATTTTCCTATGTTATAGAGTATGACGTCTGCTCCTTCGTCGGGGCTTTCTGGTGATGCGGGGAGTATCACGTCTTGGGGTAGTATTTCTAGTATTTGTTCTTCTGTTTCTAATTCTTTTCCGTAAACATCTTTGGTGTAGCCTAGTTTTTTGAGTAGGGGTATGCTTGTGCGTATTTCTTTGGGTTTGAAGTGGGTTATCGGCATTTCTGTCATGTCATATCTTATCGTGCCGTCTTTGTTGATGTACACACCGTATTGTGCTCGTAGTATGGCTTTGGTTAAGTGTTCAGGTACGTGGTTTTCGTTGCTTGTTCCTCGTACTCCTTTGATGAGTTCTGGTGGGTTGGTAATGTTGAGTTGTTCTAGTGCTTTAGTAAAGTAGTGTTTGATGTTGATGACTTGTTGCCCGTAAGTTTTGTCTTCGGGGTGGCATTGTTCTTCTACCATTCTTCCTGATAGTTTGCAGTAGTAGCGTTGTTGTGTTGGTTGTTTGCAAGTTTCGCATAAGGGGTAGATGCATTCTTTGTTGCAGGTTTTGCAGTGGCGGTAGGGGAATTGTGAGGTGATGACTCCTTTTTCTAGTGCGCTTTGGAAGCTTCTCATTCTTCCTCCTTCGTTGCCTACGGGGAATATTATTTGCGGGCTTCCTGTGAGTTTTCTCATTTTTGATTTTTCTGGTCTTCCCATGCGTGCTCCGATGTAGGTTCCGTCTTTGTTTCTGATAATAGCATGAGATTTTTTGTTGACGACTTCTAAAGGTGTTGTTCCTTCTTGGGGTAAGAATTCTCCTCCGAGGCTGAAAAGGAGTGCTTGGCTCCAGGGTGCTTCTATGACAACGTGTTCTTTTGCTACGCATTTGTGGGGTACGCCTAAGAGTTCTAGTGCTCGTTTTGGTTCGATGCCTTGTACTTCTTGGTTTAGGTTAAATTCTAGTGGCAGGATTATTTTTGTTTCTGTTATGGTCGCTCGTTGTAGCCATGCAAGTAGGGCGTTGAATTGTTCTAGGGTTATGGCATTCCAGTGGTAGGTGTAGCGTGGGTGGAGTGGTTTTCCTTGTTGTGCTATAGTTATGGCTTCTTCTATGGTTGCTTCTCGTGTGGGGTGGTTGGTTTCTTTTTGCCACCAATCTTCGTTGTAACCACAGGGTACTAAGTTGTGTCCTCGGTTTTTGAAGTCTCCATAATTAATTAAGATATCTCCTAAGTAAATTATTTCTTGTATCTCATCAGTTACTTTTTTTGCTGTTGCTTCGTCTTCGATAAAGAGTACGCTTCCGTCTTTGAGTTTTACGATCGGTCCTTCTATGGTGTCGCAGCTTGCGATGACGCATGCTTTTCCTGGTCGTTCTACTTTGAGTTGTGTTCCTATGGCTATGAAGCTATCAACAATAATCATGGTTGCGGGGTGTACTGCTTGTGCGGAGAATCCTGATGTTCGTGATCGTCCGTAGCGTAGTCTGAACCCTCCGTGGCGTAGCGGGTAGGTGAATACGGGTCTTCCTGCGACGACATCTTTGATAAAGGTGTAGTCAGGTTTTATTTTTTCTTCTACACTTCCTTCTTTTTTTCCGCCTTTGGATCGTGCTTTGATTTCTTTTTGTAGGGTTATGAATTCTTTAAGGAAGTGCCATTGGGGTATGCCAAATGCGTCAATCCAACTACTTATTTTTACCCCGTAGATTTTTCCTGCTTTTTGGCATAGTCCTTCTCCGAGGGTTAGGCATAGTCCGTTGCGGAGTTTGTTGGTTTCTATACGGTCAAGTCCTTTGTAATTGCTAACATCATATTTTTCGCTGGGGTCTCCGTCTATTTGTACAGGGCAGTTTTTTACCATGAAGAGTATTTCTTCTTCGCTGGGTAAGTATTGGAGGTTGGTTACTTTTTCGTGGTAGTCGTAGAGTTCGGTTACGGTTCTTTTGAGTTCTTCTTCTGTCGGGTCGTAGGCTTGGTAGCCCATGTGTACGCGTACATAGTCGCAGAGGACGACGAACATGCCTGCTGCTGTTGTTCCTGCGCTTCGTATGGGCCCGGAGAAGTAGAGTGCGAAGTATTTTCCTTTGCCGTCTTTTCGTTCTCGTAGTTTGAGTTGTACAAATCCTTCGAGTGGGCTTCCGACGACGCCGTTGGTTAGGTAGGCGAGTCCTACGCGCATGCCTACTTCCATGGCTTCTCGTTCGTCTTTGAAGGCGCAGTATTTTTGTTGTGCTATTTCTAGTGCTGCTTTGAGTGCTACGCGTGCGTCTTGTACGCCATATTCTAGTTCTAGTGCGAGTAGACGTTCGATGACTCCTGATCCTCGTATTTGTGGTGCTACGCTGCTGATGAGACCGACGACGCGTTCTGCCATGTTGTTGGCTAAGAGTATTTCTACTTCGTGTGTCGGGTCGAATCCTTTTTTTCTTGCCTGGTTTGCAATAGCATATTCTTGGTGTACTGTTTCTTTGAGATGTTTGAAGTAGTCGTCAATTATCATTGGGGTGGAATTTGAGCATTTCTACTGCTCGTGTTTTTAGGTTAACTAGTGGTACGCGGCAAAAGTCTGGGTTGTTTCCTGTTTTTTCTTGGAAGTCTGTTTTTGCTTGCCAGCAGCTGCCATTGATAGTGGTAATGTTATTGTAGCTGGAGATGTCTGATCGGTGCATGTCTCCGCAGCAGAAGATGTCTGGTATGGGATCTATGATCATTGGGTCTTCTGTTATTGATGGTACATAGACGGTTGCTGCGTGTGATGGTGCTAAGTGTCTTTTTTGT
>DATDVL010000037.1:0-3875 GCA_035290025.1 Candidatus Nanoarchaeia archaeon | reverse complement strand
GGCAGTTTAACAATTCAGCAATTTCTTGCTGAGCTTTTCCTTTTTCATCCCATTGGATGATTAATCCACGCTCTTTTATGGTTATCATACAAATAAGAAGTAGAACTTATTTATATGCGTTTCTTTTGTCGTAAACTAATTTTAAAATTTTTGTAAGGGGGGGGTCGCTAACGCTCCCGGAAGAAACCCAGGTTTCTTTCAAACTTCCTTTTTCACCAGAAAAAACAGTGACAAGGATTTATAATAAAGACCGGTATGACAACTAACCATGACGATAAGTACAACAGATGGACACGGCACTACCCCACAACTTACCCCAGAACAAACACTAGAACTACGACTTGAAAAACTTACACGACACCCACTCACTGCACGCGTCGGAGACTTCTTAACGCACGTCTCCAGCGAATTTCGCGATACTTGGATAAGATCAACACTCTTTATTGCACTCGGCATAGCAGGAGGATTCACCACCTACACCGCATTCACAGCAGGAATGATAACAGGAGCACCAGAACACCGAGAAGCCTACAAAAAAGTAGGAAGAATAAAAGTCCTTTTACATTATAATGATGAAGTTGGTTCACTAAAACCAGAAACCATTCATCAACTCGAAGACCAACTAGAAGCAGGAGCAAAAAGTCCAAGCACCTACAATCCAGAACAAGCACAAGCAGTACTAACAGAATTCAGAGAAAGAAAACAACAACTCATGCAACCTATCACAACCACGACTATTACTTACTTTACCAAACTTGAAGAACAACTGGGCGACCTTAGACAAGAAAATGGTGGCTATTTCATACTTTCACTCATAGGTTTAGCATTCACCGCAGGAGGCATAGGCACGATCATTAGGTGCACAAAAGAAGGCTTACAAAACTGGAGATACCAACGATTACCCCTAGCACGAGACTTAAATGAAGTAACCCATACTATAGCTGAAACATCTGACCAAACAGGACTAAAACTACGAGCAGCACTCGCCTACCTTAGCCATACCCAAGACCCTCCTCAGAGACAACTTGATGGTGTGAAATATATATTTTGGAACCGACCAGAAGAAGAACCCAGCCACCACCAAAGACTTGATAATATCATCGCAGGGAAAATAACCAAAGCAAAAAGTTGTTACTAAATCATACCTTCTGCAAAAAACTAGCCCACGCCTTACAACCTTTCTGTGCCTGAACTATTTGAAACTCCTCATTCGGAGCATGATACCCATCAGACAACAACGATAATGACAATAATAAAATAGGAATATTCTTCCAAACACGCTGAAACTGCGCAACAGCACCAATAGAACCACCAGAACCCACAAACAACGGCTCCTTACCAAAACCCTCAATACACGCAGGAATAACCGCCTGAATAAACGGGTGACTAATATCAATCAGATTAGCAACCTGACCCTGACCACGAACAGTAATTTTCGGATGCGTCTTTTGTAAATACTGCTCAAATTTTTTTAACAAATCACCAGGATCCTGACCCGGCACTAAACGAAACGTCACCTTCGCCGTAGCAGACTTCGGAATAGCCGTCTTAATAGCACCCGGAACATGCTGCACACCCTCAAAACCATGAAACTCTAACGTCGGCAAATGCCACGTACGATCCAACATTTGCTCAGGAGAATGCACCAACGTTTCACGAACACCTGTCTCACGCATAAAACGAGTAGTATCAAAATGCTGAGCAACCTTCTTCGTCAACAATTTCTGCTGATCAGTCAACGGAACAATATGATCATACCAGCCAGGAATACTAATAGAACCATCAATATTCTTACAGGATATTAATGCACGCATCAACACTTCCAAAGGATTAACAGCAACACCACCCACAATACCCGAATGCACTTCCTTATCAGCAACCTCCAACGAAACAAACGCCTGACCAGCACCACGCAACTTGTAATCAACCGCAGGAAAATCACCCTCAAAAATAGAATCAGAAATAATAATACCATCAGGTTTACGCAACAAACCATCCTTAACAGCACCCTCCAAAAACAAACCAAAATTTGGAGAACCAATTTCTTCTTCTGTCTCGTAAACAACCTGCATATTCGGCAAGGATAATTTATTTTCCTTCAAAAAATTAATAGCATACACCAACGTTAATGCAGGACCCTTATCATCGGTAGCACCACGACCTATAACTTTACCCTCCTTCACTACGGGAACAAACGGTTCAGATGTCCACTCCGGCTCCTGCGCAGGCTGCACATCCAAATGATTATAGACCAACACCCACGGCTTAGCCTTATCCACTTCCAACGTGCCTACCAAACAAGGAAAACCCTTCGTCGGAACAATCTTGTAAGAAAAACCAATCTTTGCCAAAAAAGAGCCCATCGTTTCCAAAACATTCTGCAACGGCTGGATATCACCCGCAGCAGACACGGAAGGAATCTTCACCAAAACACACAACTGCTCTGTAAATTCTTTTACCATTACTTTGGTATATTCATCAATAAGCATAAGAAAAAAGTTAAGCAGTAGACTACAAAAAGGTTTCTGTACCGGAAGAATTACGGAAGTTTCACCACAACGCATATTAAAAATAAACAACCCATAAAAACAATGGAACGATCAATTGTCTTCATCGATGCGGAAAACGTGATGAAAAACTGGAAACGACACTGCTACGAAGAAAAGATAGATATCAAAATAGACTACAAAAAACTAGTCGAAACCGTTAGTAAAGACACTAACCTTTTACGAGCCTATTTCTATGACGGCATAGCAGAAAAGCCCAGCAAACAAAAAATACTCTTCTTAGAATCATTGCAGAAACGTGGCATACAAACAAAAACAAAAATACTCAAAAGAAGGTACTACCGATGCCAACACTGCAACCACCTTGAAGAAAAAGAAGTGCAAAAAGGAGTTGACGTAAGTTTAGCAACCGACATCCTTAACCACGCATGGCAACGAACCTGCGATATCTGCGTCCTCATCAGCGGCGACGAAGACTACAAAGATGCAATCAACGTAGCAAAAGATAAAGGCGTAAAAGTATGGGTAGTCTCATTCAAAAAAAGTCTATCACGAGAACTCATGCTCAGCGCAGACAAAACCATTATTATTGAAGATATTCTGCCGAAAATTTTACGAAACAGTTAACGAAACATATTTAAATAAAAAACACGCTCAAAATTATGTCTTCAAAGAGAGGGTGGAGAGAGCTCGTGCTCATGTCAACTCTACCCTGAGTTTTTAACTAATATCTCTTCTCTGCAACCCATAATTATTAAAACATTCCCTTAACATCAAAGCAATGGGGGGCAGCCATGAAATACGCACGAGAAACTAGAATCTACACCACCAACGGCGAAAAAGCACACTGGAGAACTTACGACCCAACACAACAAACAACCTATGCATTAGCATGGGCACTCCTCCGCAACGAATTCAGAGGAAACAAAGATAAAGACAACGTACGAACAGTATTCTTACAACGATTACAAGGACTCATAGAACGAACCGCAGCACATCACCGCAACGAAGGAAGAACAATACCTAACCTTGACACATTCTGCACGGTATTAGGAAACAACCTTTACGATTTCTTAGAAGATATACTTAAAGATGGACCTATTACCTACAAAAACCATGAACATAAAAAAGTCATACTTACACCAGAACCGCGGTCGACTACCCCGACACTCCTACATATTCTACCAAAAGAAAAGGAATTACCTAACAAAAGAGTAACACCAAAAAGAAGAAAGACATTACCTGAAGAAAGAAATTATGCCTACATCCCAGCACCCAGCAATGAAGAAGACTACACACACACCTTCAGAGAACTACCACGAACACAACCAGAACCACGACCACAAGACTTCGCAACCATAGATGACT
>DATDVL010000036.1:0-3629 GCA_035290025.1 Candidatus Nanoarchaeia archaeon | reverse complement strand
GAAAAGAAACACTCTCTGAAGAAATATTCAAATTCGAAACATACATAAACATGCCAGCAACAATCGTTGAAGGAGGATACACTACACCATTATACACCAACGACTCATACAAGGGAACACCACCCTCATACACAAACACTGTCTGATTACGCAACTCCTGCGTACGCTGCTGATTCAAACCAAAAACACCAATAGAAGCAAAACGATCATTATTCACATCACCACCAATACTTGAGTAAGCACCATACTTACCAATCTCATCAGAAACCATCAACACATGCGTAACATTATGCGACTTCATCAAAGAAAAAGCTTCCGTCTCATTATCACCTGTCAATATATGACGACCAATCAAATAATTCCAGTACACAAAGAAATTACCACCATCAGTAACAGAAGCACGCTTAAAACCCTCCTGAACCCAATAACCATAATCCCACCAATGCATAAAGACAGCATCCTCAGGAGTATTCTTTCTCACCCAATCACCCGCCATTTGCCATTGACGATTATAGGAAGGAGCAGTATTAGCAGCCTGATACGAAGAAGACTCAAAGAAAGAAATGGAAACACCCTTATCCATAAAACCCAAAGCCATAGGAGAAAATACTGCCAAAAGAATAGCAGCTAAACCAACATACTTGATAACCTGCAAACCATTCTTAACAAAAAGATGATACACACCAAGAATTATACCAGCAACAAAAAGACTAAGTACAATAGCCATAAACCATTCACTTTTCGTAGCAGCAGTTTCCTTAAGACCTAAACGATCGAAAAAAGCAATAAACGCGAAAGAAAAAAACCACAAGAAAAGATGCACAGGGGAAGCCTGCTTAATATTCTTGAACAGCCTACAAGATTCTACAACATAATACGCAGCAAAAATACACGCAATAACAGAAAACTCAAACAATAAACGAATAGCAGACGTAGCAGCCATAACCATCACCAAAAACCACACTATCAAGAACGCATACTGCAGATCAATATTCTTCGCACTAGCATAATACTGCTCACGATTCTTGAAAAAGGAACGCGTAAACAAACCAACAGTAAACACGACAAACGCGATTAACGAACCATAAAACAACCAATGAGACAAGGAAGATGAACCATTAAAAATTGTATCTGGAGAATAACGAGAAAAAACATACGCAAACACAGTAATACCAAAAGCAACCGTCAACTTCGTAGCATGCTCCAACTTACGCACCATCTGACGGAACAACCAAATAGCACCGTACATAAGGAAGAATACAAACCAAGGAGACATCTGATTAATCCAATCAATAACGAATGGCTTACGATTCTCAGCAACCGTCAAGGTCCAACGACTTTCCGCATACGCACGGAACAAATACTGACCAATATGCTGTGCCTTTGCAACAAAAAACTCCGGACCGAAAAAGACAATAATACACAAAGCACCCACAACCACGGAAAAACCCAAAGATGCCAACCACAAAGGAATCTTCTGCTCAACACGAGAACGCCATTTCAAAACATCTAACTTGAAAATAACAAAATCGACCGCAGCAACCAACAACGCAACAAAAGCAATACCCGTCGTTACCGACGTGATAAATGAAACAACACCAAACTTACCAAATACCATAATCAACAACATGTTCACAAGCAACCAACCAGCAAACAAATAGAAATCACGCTTCTCAAAACGATTTAAAATAATACTCACCAAAACGTACGCACCCATAATAAACAACGCAAAATTAACCGTACCCGCAGTATGACGACCAAGAATAAAAGCAATAGACGACAACAAACCAAAAATTATCATCTTCTTCGCCGACGACGACTGGTACGCAACAATATAACAATACAGAATAATCATTAAAAACATCATACCCAAAATATCATGATCAGAAGAACCACCCGTACTACGAAACAAAAACGTGGGAATAACAGTGATAAACCAGGCCGTCAACAAAGCAACCCACTGACCCAACAAACGACGAACCAACAAAAACAAAAACAATGTCATCAATGCCATGGCAACCAGAGGATAGACAATATCAGCATACGCAACTGTCACAGAACTATCAAACAGATGCATACTATAATATAAGTAAGCAACAAAATATGAAGTGAACGTACCAATAACGGACAAATCAGCACCTACAGGAACAAAACGCATCGTATCAACATCAGGCAACCATTTATGCGCAACAATATACTCAGCATAACGCAAAAACAACGTCGAATCCAACTCTGCAGAAATATAATCACCTGTCGTAGCATCTTTCAATAACTCAAAATTCTGCGAACGAATATTCATGCCTACAAGAATAATAACTAATAACAAAACCCAAACAAACTTATTCTTATGTTTCTTAAAAACATCCACTAGATACGCTTTCCGTTGCTGAATAACATCTTCCATGGTCTAAAAAAATGCGGGAGTGACATACACTTCCATAAGGCCAGCTGCCACCAAAATCAAAAATGCCAGCATAACCAGATCAGCAGCGTCTACAAGTATCTTTTTGAAGTTTTCGGTACCAAAATCATGCTTAATAACAGCAAAAGAAATGATACCACCCGCCAAACCCCCGACAAAATATGCTAGGATTTCCGGAATACCATGCAAGAAATAACGGAAAAAACCCAAAGAGAACGTGGAAAAATAACCCCCTATCTTTACCCAACCGGCCTGAGCAGCATAATCACCAATATTATTACGCACAAAAGCACCAATAGCAGCACTAATCACCGAAGCATTCCACGTCAAAATGAAAATAGCACCCGCACCATAAAAGAACGCAAAAAACACGGAAAACAACAAGACCTTCACATTATTCGTCAAAATTTGGAAGAACAACGCACCCGAAGAAACAGCAGAAGAAGAAAGAATATTATTTGAAGAAATAACATTCTGACCCGTCACCGCATGACCTGTCCCAGCAACAGCAGCAACACGAGCATTAATAGCTTGAATAGTCTGAATTTGCGAATCAAACGAGGTCTGCACCATCTGATCTGGCAAGAAAACATACCATATAGAGAAAGCAACAACAAAACCCAAAAATAACAACGTCAAAAACTTCAAGGCCTTCCAATGCTGCTTCAAAATAGACTTTTCATTGTCAAAATGATCATCAGCCTTTTCCTCACGAGAAAACGTACGATGCACCAACGGCAAACAAGCAATCACTGTAAGTAAAACCATGATAATAGAAGCCTGCTCACGAAAAATAACCACTGATAAAAACATAGCAACAGAAGCATACAACATACCCAAGAAAAAAACATCCCAAGGCTTACGCTCAGCCTTCTTCGGACCGATTAATAACTCCAACACCATTACCAAAACCAACTGAAATAACGTTTAAATAGTTTGTTATTAAACACTAGATTCATTAACCTTAAAAAATGAAAAAAGGATGAACAGTTTTATGAATACTACCACACTCCCCCAACTGCGAGGGACGACACGAGAAGACATTGAAAAAGTTATACACTTCGTTGATGCAAATGTACGACGTATACGTTGGGATAACAGCACACTGCAACAAAAATTCCTGCAGCGAACGGCACTACAAATACTTAATGACGGAACGACTCACTATATGGGACCCTGCTGGGACCTTACCACCGTAACCAACTGG
>DATDVL010000035.1:0-4598 GCA_035290025.1 Candidatus Nanoarchaeia archaeon | reverse complement strand
ATAGGATCTTCAACATCAGAAGCGCTATCTATCATCCTAAATAAATCGCCTTCTTTATTACCTGCGACTTCTATTCTATCAATTGTTGGGAGAGTGTTTACTGGAACCATAACTATTTTTTGACCACTCAAACTTGCTTTTGTCAAACTGTTATGATTAACACGCCCACCAAAACCTGTAGCTACGAAACCATCATCAACAACCACAGACGTTAAAACTTTTTGATTATTACCACTTGAAAAAACTTTTACTGGTGATAGTGAACCATCACTTTGAATCTTTCTAGCACCAACTTCTACATAAGCTATCTTTGATGCACTTACATCAGCTGGATTAGCCTTAACTTGAGCACCCCAGCCTGTGATAATATACCCGTCCTCAACTATGACCTTTTGATCGATATTTCTTTTACTGCCTCTAACTGTTTCTTTAACTGGCCCTAAAGAACCATCTTTTTTTAATTCACGCGTCCAAATCGCAATGGGTGCTATTGTGTTCGCGCCGAATTCTTTGGTATGTTGATCAGCATTGTAGTTTATACCGAGACCAATACCTACAAGTACGTGACCTTGTACTGTAATAAACATTTCATCGTTTTGAGAAGATTCTTGACCGAAAACCTTTTGTTGTGATTCTCCTAAAGAAACCGAGAAGCCTTCTGCTACGACACTTCCTGCTAACAAAATGAGACAGGATGTTATTAATATTGCGAGTTTTAGATTCATTTTTCCCCAAATAACTACTTAGTAGTAGCTATTAAGGATATATAAATCTTTCTGATTGTTATTACTGTACCATAGTATCTCAAAGCTTATAATGCTCTTCAAAGAAAGAACTATCATGAGCAAAAACCCTATAGAATTCGTAGAAAGCACAACCATCCCTGAAACTATTATAGCACACTGGATAGGGACCAAAGTCGTAACACCCCACGAAGGAGCAGCAGCAACACTCTACGACCAAAGCAGATTCGGAGAACCCAGCGGGAAAAAAATAGGCTACGCACTTGTAGAAGCACTTTACTTAATAGAAAAAGAAAAACTTACTCTCGCTGAAGGAAAAAAAACCATCGACTTTGACACTTTTGTAAAAAAAGCACGCAAAGAAGAACCCAACCTATGGCTACGCTACGTCGTCTACCGAGACTTAAGAAACAGAGGCTACATTGTAAAAACAGCACTCAAATTTGGAGCAGACTTCCGTGTCTACGACAAAGGCATAAAACCTGGAGAAGACCACGCAAAATGGATCATCTACCCCGTACACGAAGGATCAACAACCACCTGGTACGAATTCTCAGCAAAAAACAGAGTAGCACATTCTACTAGAAAAAGATTGTTGATAGCAATAACTGACGAAGAAGACGACGTTACCTATTACGAGATCAAGTGGACGAAACCTTAAATCCATAAACTTTAATAATTACTTTT
Source organism: Candidatus Nanoarchaeia archaeon (assembly GCA_035290025.1). Lineage (GTDB taxonomy): Archaea > Nanobdellota > Nanobdellia > SCGC-AAA011-G17 > DATDVL01 > DATDVL01. The sequence goes on along the minus strand of DATDVL010000035.1, from coordinate 3,168 downwards.
TTTAATCTTCTTTGATGATTAATGATAAAGTTGTCGTTGGAATAGTAAATAGAGGCTCTACTATTCTCATGGCACTCCGAAAAATACAAGAAGATAATCTTTCTTGGGTATTTCCTGGAGGGAGACTACAATCGGAAGAAACAGAAAAAGAAGCTGTTATAAGAGAAGTTTTAGAAGAGACAGGAATTCTATGTTCTCCTACTAGAAAACTTGGTGAAAGAATCCACCCAAACACTAGAAAAAGCATCTGTTACTGGGTTTGTGATTATACTTCTGGAGAAATAAGCTTACGAGACCCAGAGATTACTGATGCCCAATGGGTTCAACCACAAAGAATTGAATCTATTATAACCAGTGATCTTTATTTACCTGTAAGACAATACCTTCACAGCTTATAAAAAGGATTACCCACCTTCTTACACTCCTCCAAAAAAGGACAACGATCACACTTCCACTTTTCAATATCCTCAGGAACATCCGGCAAAACATCCTGATTAATCTGCGACTTCAAACGATAAAAATAAGCCAACGACTGATTCACCACATTATCATCATACAACACCTCAAACTCCTTCAACTCCTGCGTATTCTTACACTCATACACCAACAACGCCTTCTTCAAACTCAAAAAATGCAAATACAACATCACCTGCTTCACATGATCAGGAGAAGGAGACTCTAAAGTCTTGAACTGAAAAGAATTCATACTCTTAAAATCAACCACCAATTTCTCACCATCAACCTCAATAATAGCATCAACACGACCACGAACAATATCATTCTCCGGCAAAGAAACTTCAACATCTTCTTCTTTCAACACACCCACCTTCTGCAACACCTCAGCCAAACGAGCATGCACAAAATCACCATTATGCATCACCCGAGAAGAACGAGGATCCATAGGCGCACGAGGTAAGCCTTTGAAATCATAAAAAACTGCACGGGGGCAGCCAGCAACATCCGTCACATACAACGCCCTACGCTGAAAAGGCTTTTTTGCAGCATAAAACTCATTAATACGCTCCTTTAACATAAACAACCCTAAAAGCAACCGTATTAATAAAGATTCTCAAGGCGAATGACAAGTGGTTACTTTACGGTTTTAAAATAGTTTTACTCTGTAATCAGAAAAAGGGTATACTATGGCTACTCCTTTACCCTTTAGGTCCATAACTATATGTAATACAAGATTTAATGACGCTAACATTGCTATTTTTTGATCCATCAGATAATACCCTATTCCAGAAGCTAGGAGTACTATGAAAATATTATGGAATAAACGCCTATGCAGTTCAGGATAAAACTTTACTTTTTTCATTACATAATCTAAACTAGGTATAAAATGAAATAGCCCTATGACCACTGCAGACAACCAATCAACCATCTGAGAGATAATTACAAAAACAATTATTTGAACAACAACATGCACCCAGAATTTCATGATAAAATATCCTTTTTTAGCTATAAATACTTTTAGTTACAAGCGGACTGAAACATACGAAACCTTAAAAATCAGCCTTTACAATTAGAAAAACTATGGACAAAGGGCAAGAATTGCGATTCAAAGCACTAGAATGCCTAAGAACCAAAGGACCAGCATTACCTGTTAATATCGCACAAGCCATCGGAAGAGACACTTTTTTCGCAGGAGCCATCCTTAGCGACCTCATACGAGAAAAAAAAGTCTATTACACCAACGCAAAAATAGGAGGAAGCTCACTCTACTACCTTCTAGGACAAGAAGCACAACTCGAACGACTCTACCAATACTTACCCATGCGAGAAAAAGAAGCCTACACACTCCTCAAAAACAAAAAAATACTCAGAGATGTGGAAGAACAACCTGCCATACGCGTAGCACTACGCAACCTCAAAGACTTCGCCATGCCACTCAACGTCAAAGCAGGAACAACAGAAGAAATATTCTGGAAATGGCACCTCACTCCCGACCAAGAAGCAGAAAATGTCATCAGAAAAAACTTCCTAAATGAACCTGTAGAAGAAAAAACAGAAACATTACCCCCACCAGCAGCGCTTACACCAGCACCAACAATTCCACCGCCATTACTTCAACAAACCGTTATACCCACACCACCTCTAAAGAAAACAAAAACCCACGAAGAAGAAACATTCTATCCTATCGTGACCACTTACCTCAACAAAAACAACATTACTATCATCAGCGAAATAAAAACAAGAAAAAACAGCGAAACAGAAATGCTCATACACTTACCAACAGCAGCAGGAAAAGCAACCTATTATTGCATAGCAAAAAACAAGAAGAAAATAACCCTAGCAGACATTACCGTAGCACACAACAAAGCAAGCATGAAAAAACTACCACTCCTCTTTATCGCCAAAGGAGAACTTGCCATGAAAACACGAGAACAAGCACAACAACAATTCCCTGGTGTTTTAATTACTCTTTTACAATAAAGCTTATAAATAAGCAGACCCTCCTACACTCATGCGAGTCCTTACCATCATTATTCTTGGATTATTCCTCATCAGCGCCTGCGGCACTAACACAACACCTACAGGGCAAGCCGTAGCACCTACTATCAAAGAAACAGCAGAAGAACAACTAGCAAGCACGGACTGCAAAGAAGCCATACAAGCACTCAACAATGAACTGAACAACCTAGAACTAGAACGAAAAGAAGCAGAAGCAGAACTAGGAAAAAAGATACGAGAAGTAAGAACAACACAAGATGAACAACGATTAATACAACTCAACACAGAAATAAACAATTTATCAGAACGCGTCAAATACATACGCAAAGGGCTCATACCGTCTATACAACAAAGCATTTTACTCAAAGAAAAAACCTGCGCATAACCATATAAACCCATTTTCTACCCTTCTTGTTTATGGAAAACTACCTCTTCATCCTTGGCAGAGACCCAGAACTCAGCCTTGTAGAAATCGCCAGCTACTTTGAAGCACGAAAACAACCCTACATCATAAAAAGTTACACTAACAATTATGCACTTATTGAAACAATGCGATTGGACCCTGCAAAAGTCATAGAACAACTCGGCGGGACAACAAAGATAGCAAAAATTATAGAAGAACTAGAAGAACTTTATCAAGGAACTGAAAACAAAATAACTTACAGCATCAACAACTTTACGGACAACAAAGAACTCTACGACGACATACGAACA
>DATDVL010000034.1:0-4559 GCA_035290025.1 Candidatus Nanoarchaeia archaeon | reverse complement strand
TCTCGGCATCTTTGCTCTTCGGAGCAAACGCTTAATCTTTTTAACTAGTTTTACCTCATTTTTCATGGAAAACACCTCTAATGTTTTCCCCCGTGAGTCTAACGACTCACGAGCTTATATTAATAGATTTTCAACAGAGCCATTGAGACCATAAACCTTTTAAAAGGTTTTATTCGCTTTTAGTTTCTATGGGCGTAATTAATTATGGGTGTTTGAAGACTGCTACTTTTGTTGGGTCGTGTTATCATGGATATAGTCTGGTTCTTAAAAATGATCACTTTGCTGCTATTTATAATGATTTTGCTGAAGGTCGTTTTGTTGGGGGGTCATTAAAGTTAGTTGTTCCTTTTTTAGTGCCTTATGTTGTTTCTTTGGATGCACTTAGAAAGACGGAAAAGAGATTTGCTAAACAGCTTGTTGATTTGAAGGCTCGAAATGCTGAGTTAGAAAGGCGTTTGGGTGAGGATTAGAATGTTTGGCTAGTTTCCGTATTGTTCTAGGTTTATTTTGTCTTCGGGTATGTTTTCTTGGTGGAGTTGTTGTTTGATGTCTTGTACCATGATGTGTGGCCCGCAGATGTAGTATCGTGTGTTGGGTGTTACTAGTTCTTTTCCTGTGATGCGTTCTTTTCTTCCGTTGTGGTTTTGGTCTCGGGTGATGATGGGTGTGTAGTGGAAGTTTTTGTGGTCGAGTTGTTGGAATTCTTTGTGGAATATGATATCATTATTGTTTTTGTTGCTGTAGTAGAGGTGTACAGTTTTGTTTTCTTTGAGGAGTGTTTTGATCATGCTTCTGATGGGTGCTATGCCTGATCCTGCTGCGATGAAGGTGTGGTGTTCTCCTTCTTGGAGGGTGAAGTGTCCGAAGGGTCCTTTGATGGTGAGTTGTTCTCCTGTTGTCCATTGGTGGTTTGCGTGTTTGCTAAAGTAGCCGTTTTCTTCTTCTTTGATAGTTATCTGTAATGGTTCTTCGGGTGTGCTGCTGATGCTGAATGCTCTCGTGACAGGTTTGTTGTCGATAGTGGTGGTGACCATGATGAATTGCCCAGGTTGGAATGGTAGTGTTTCTTGTGGTTGGAGAATGAATGTTTTTGTGGTGGGTGTTTCTTGGACTATTTGGGCAATAATTGCTGTGGTTTGCATGGGGTAATGATTCAGGACTTGCTTTTTAAGTATTGTGAACAGGTTAGATAGTCGTGACGTCAGTGATGAATCCTTTGATGTCTTTGGCGTTGTTGCTGAGGTGGCGTGCTTTTCTTTTGATGTGTTCTTCTGGGTAGTTTTGGTAGGGTTCTGCTAATAGTTCAAATGATTTGCTTACGCTTTGGAGTATTTCTGTGAGTTTTTCATGTTTCCAGTTTATTTCGTGGTCCCGCATGGTGTAGAGGAGTTCTAGTAATTTTTCCGCGGTCACGTTGGTGCTTTTGATGATCATGCGTAGGTGTCCTTCTTCTATGGTTTTTATGTAGCGTTTGTTGTTATTGGTGCTGATAAGTTTGAGGATGTCGTTGAGTATGCTGTCGAGTCCGTGGAGAATGTTGGGGAGTTCTTTGAGTTCTTGTTGGGTGATGTCTTTGTTTTCTATTTTGACGATGATCTTGGTCATGTCTGATCGTGAGAGGTAGAGTGTTGATCGTAGCCTGTTGAGGTGTTCTTCGAAGCTGAGGTTGTAGACTTCCTCAAGGATGACTTCTTGTTTTACTGATACGAGTTTGCTGATGACAATGCCGTAGAGGAGCATGCCGAGCATGCCTTCTATAATTGCAAATATTTTTCCTAGTCCTATGGGTGTGATGTCTCCGTAGCCGATGGTTGCTGCAGTGACGAAGCTGAAGTAGATGCTGTCGGCGAGTCCTACGTTTGCTATGGCATCTTTCGTATAGGTGAGGATGTGGACGGTGGTGTTGGTATAGTAGTAGATGAATCCGAAGAGTGTTATCATGCCGAACCAGGTGAGAAGTATCTGGGGGAAGGTTATGTTGTCGATAAAACTGTGGAGACCTCTTTTGTGCATGGTTTCTTATTGTTTACATAATCTTTTTATACTTTTCTCATTTCTGGTAGTGAAAATGAGGGATGATGCTTGGTTGGAGACACGTTTTGATCAGTTGTGGCAGTTGTTTTTTCCTGATGTGGAGAAGCGTGATGTTAAGATTCGTTGGAAGGGTCGTTGGAAGAACAAGTTTGGTCATATTTCTCGTAAGGATGGTGTTTCTCAGATTGTAGTGAATAAGTTGTTTCGTGATGTTCGTGTTCCTGAGGATGTGGTGAAGTTGACAATTGCTCATGAGATTGTGCATTATGCTCATGGTTTTCATTCTCATTTGCCGAAAATGTTTGCGCATCCGCATAAGGGTGGTATTGTGAATAAGGAGTTGAAGAAGCGTGGTTTTGGGTATGCCTTGAAGTTGGAGCGTCAGTGGATTAAGCAGGAGTGGTGGAAGTTGTATGATGAGTTGTATGGTGCTCAGAGGCGTGTTCGTGTTGCTCAGCATGTTGCTGCTCGTCAGGTTGAGGAGTCGTTGAAGCCTAAGTCTTCTTTGTTCTCTTGGTGGAAGTAAGGTTTTTATAGTCCTTATTCTGGAGTGGTTGCATGTATCACTCATCTTTTGTTATTCCTGAAGGGTATGTTCGTCAAGATATATGGGTTCCTGAAAATGTTTCTCTTTCTGGTGAAGAAATATTGGGTGTTGTTGGTCGTAGTGCCAGTGTGTTATTTGCTGATGTGGTCCTAGAGCAGTTGCTTGCAGGTCCTTTTGATGGTGATCTTGAACGTTTTTGTCTTGCTGCTCGTTGTAATATGGAAAGGATTGTTATAGGTGATCCTTGTAATCCTGCTGTGGTGACTGATGGCATAGATGAAGATTTGTTGTATTCTTCTGTGGTGTGGTATGTGCGCCCAGGTAATGATATTAATGCTCGAAGTTTACAACGTGAGCTTGTGTGTAATCTTAGTATTTTGGTTGCTGATAAAAAGGCTGCAAAATTAGCGTCTGTTGAAGATGTAATAAGAGTTACTTCTGGTGGTTGTGGTTCTACGCAGTTTTCTTAGTCTTCTTGATGATCATTCTTTTATAGTGTTTGCAGTCTAGGCAGTAGTAGATGATTCTTCCTTTGTGGTTTCTTATGCGTACGTTGCTTCCGGGTTGCCAGTAGTGACTGCAGTTTCTGCAATAGGTTTTGTTGTATATTTTTGGGATGCTGATGCGTGCTTTCATGGCTATTTTTCTTGCGAGGTGGACGTAGCGGTGTGCTCGTGTGGGGTATTCTTGGTAGTTGGTTGCTGCTTCTTGGAAGAGTTGTTGTATGCGTTCTTCTGCGAGGCGTTGGTCGGGTTTCATGATAGTGCTCTGTTTTTTGTCTATTTAAAGAATGGTGCTTAGTTGTCCATTGCTGTTTCTAGGTCTTCTTGGTGGCGGGTTACTCGTGGTGAATGTTTTTTTCTTGTGGTTGAAGCAAGGGGTGTGATGCTAGTAACTGTTGGTGGATAAATAAATTGTTGTTCTAATTCTCGTATTCTTTCGATGAGGTTGCTCTGGAGAGGTACGTTTGCGAGGTGGAGTGTTATGCTGAGGCGTTGTTGTGCCCGTGCTGTTTGTTCCTGAGGTCGCAAGCTCCCGAGGAGGTATCCTTGTCGTAGAAATGACACGTATTTGTAGCAGCTTTCTGTGCTCCTAAATCCTAGTTGTTGTGCATGTTCTTGGGCGAATTTTTTCGCTGTGCCTGCTGCTTTTTTGATGTATCTTCCTATGCTTTCGCCAAGTGTTAGGTCAAATTTTAAAGGGTGGTAGGTCATGGTTTATGATGTTAGTAATCTTTTTTTAATGGTTGTGTATTGCTGGTTTTCTGATGCGAAATACATAAAAAGGCTTCTTCATAGAGTGTGGGTTATGAAATATCTAGTTTGGTTTATTCCGTTGTTAGTCTTTGCAGTATTTTTGGTTGGGTGTGCTTCTTCGTCTCAGTTTAAGGATGGTTATGATGATTTGGTTGCTTTGGATGCGAAGTATGATGTTAATTTTCATAAGGAGAAGTTGAATGGTACCATGATGCGTTTAGAGCTTATGAATGATTATCTTGCTGATCTTGCTGTTTTGCGTGCTGATGCGAGTGATGATATGGGTAATGAGACGCAGGATGTTCTTAACTTGTTAGATGCTCGTGCGTTAATGATTGAGTCTGAGCGTTATTGGTTGTTGGCGAAGCGGGTTGGTCCTGCGGGTGTTGTTACTGATGGTTTTTCCTGTGATGATATTTCGCAGATTCGTGAGGCGAGTTTGTCGTTTTTGAAGTCGTGGGATGCGGGTGTGAAGTCTTTGCGTTTGTTTGATGAGGTGTTGGCTCGTAATGTTGAATCTCGTTCGTTGTTGGGTACGAATCGTGATAAGCTTGAGTTTTATCGTTCTCCGTTGGATGATGTTGCTGATGATGTTTCTTTCAATATTAATGAAGTTTTTGTTGTGTGTAAGGTACAAATCTAGTTTTTCTTTATATACTTCGGAAGTTTTTCGGTTTTTTCACCGTAACGCATATTTAAGATTTATTCTTAGAATATCTTTG
>DATDVL010000033.1:0-27126 GCA_035290025.1 Candidatus Nanoarchaeia archaeon | reverse complement strand
GGTCATCCCTTGGTGAACGAATGTGTGCCCTGCGACATGGTTGAATTCGTCGATGCGTGCGTCAACGTCGTGTCGTTTGACTCGTTCTCGTTCTTTAATGCGTGTGAGATCAATGTTGTGTATGGCCTGCTCGTATGCTGTTATGGCTTCGCTGGGAATGTGGAGTCCTAGTGTTTGTTGTGCTTTCATGACAGTTATCCACAATTCTCGTTCTAAGATTATTTTTCCTTCTTCTGAGAATATTGCTTGTAGTTCTGGCGTTGCGTAGCGTGTTGCGAGAATGTCGGGGAGTGATGGTGGGTTCATTTTACAGTAATGGTTATTTGTTCTTTTGTTTCGTGATTTCCTTGGTCTTTAACAATGATATCATAAATATTGTCTCCTGTTGTTGGTTGCAGTTCATCCCAGGTGATTAGGGTCCTATAGTCTGCTATTCTTTCAATAGTTCTCGAATAGATGGGTGTGTTATTGTTGGTAATAGTAAGCAGGGTTATTCCTCTGTTTCCTCCCGTGTCGAGTGCTTGTAGGTGTAGGCCTGTTAGTCGTTGTTGTAGTATAATCCTTGGTAGTTGGTCTTCTAATAATTCTTTTTCTGGTTGGTAGTTTACTTTTAGAATTGATGATAATGTGCTATTTCCGTCAGTGTCTTCTACGCAGAGTTGGTAGTAGCGTGTGGTTTCTTCTTCGCATTCTACGTTAAGTTCGGGTGAGCTGTAACTCCCTGTTAGGGTGTGCTCTTGTATTTTTTGCCAGGTTTTTCTTTCGTCTCTACTTTCTAAGAGTTCTAATGTTTGTAGTCCTTCAAGATCTGTGGCAAAGGTATTGAATGTTGCGGTGCAGTCTGTTCGACTAAATGCTGGTCCTAAAAATGTTCTTATTTCTGGGAAACTTCCAAATCCTTGGGTGATAAGGCATGTTTTGCTTTCCCAATCTTCTTTAATTTGGAATGTTTCTTCAATGCCTTCTCGTGGTGGTTGTCTTTTTTTGCCGTAAATGATTTTTCTTTTTTCTGTGGTAGTATTATTCCCTTGGTCAGTTACGCTGATGGTATAGTCTGCTGTTGTTTCTGGCTCATAGGTAAGTATAATGTTTTTTTCTAGGTCTCTGTTTTCTTCTCCTGATTGGGTAAAGATAGTCTCACCATTTTTGGTGACAGATATGGTTTTTATTCCAGCGTTAGGTCCTCGGTCTCTTGTTCGCAGGTTGAGTACTAAGGAACCTAGTGTTTTCGATTCTGCTGTCCATAAACTGTTGAAGAAAAGTATGGCTGTTATGTTTGGTTCGTTGTCAGTCGTTCCTCCTTGGAACGTGTGTGTTATTGTACTTTGGTCGGTGTTGTGGTATTTGTCTGTTGCTGTAAGTCTGTAGGTGTAGGTCCCCAGTGTTGTTTGTGTTATGTTAAAGGTGGTATATAGCCCATAGCCTTCGTCGATAAGAATTCCTTTTTTTTCAGTTTTTCTTCGTGCTATTTCTTTCCAGGTGTTTTCGTCGGTGCTTTCTTCAAGGAGGAGTTCTTCAAGGTCTCCATCACTATCTGTTACTTTTGTGTGGATGTCAAGATAGTTTTTTGCTTCTTCGGGTATGTATCCTGTTTCAAAGGATCCTATGTTTGGTGCTTGTCCTCGTGTTTTTCTTAGTTCATAATGGTTTTCTGTCTTTTTTTCTACAACGAGTCTTTCTGGTGGTAGATTATCTGATAGTTGTACCTCTTTTGGTTGTTCTTGCTGGATAGGTTTTATTTTAGGAGTGGATGTAGTAGGAACTTCTTGCGGGTGGCCTTGTGGAAGTATTATTGGTTCTTGGGGTTTTGTATCGCATGCACTTGCTGCAAGTCCTGCTATGCCTATGCTGATTTCCGCTAGTCGTTTTCGTAATCTTAGCATTGGTGGTGTTGAGGATGGTGATTATTTAAGTGTTACTATTGTCTAGTTGTCTCGTCCGTAAGTGTTATAAACTGTTTTGCGGTCGTGAGGGTATGGATGTGTCGATTATTATTCCTGCGTTGAATGAGGAAAAGGTTATTCGCTCGACCATTATGGCTTATCTGCAGTTTTTTCGCCAGTCGGGTAAGTCCTTTGAGGTTATTGTTGTCCCTAATAATTGTTCTGATACTACCGTAAAGATTGTTGAGGGTTTGGCTGTTTTGCATAGGGAGCTTCTGGTGAAGAATATTCCTTTCAAGGTGGGTAAGGGTGGTGCTATTATTGAAGGTTTTAGACTGGCGAAGGGTGATGTTATTGTATATGTTGATGCTGATAATGCTACCAAGCCAGAAACGGTTTTTGCTATTGTGCAGCAAGCTGTTCATGCTGATTGTGTCATGGGTTCTCGTTGGATGCAGGGTGCAAGAGTTACTCGTGCGCAGCCTGTGTTTCGTCGTTTAGCGTCTCGTGGTCTTAATATTTTGGTGCGTGTTCTTTTAGGGTTGGATTTTTCTGACACGCAGGCGGGTGCAAAGGTTTTCAAGCGTTCTGCTTTACAGAAGATTTTGCCAGAGTTAAAGAATCACGGGTGGGCTTTTGATGTGGGTGTGTTGTACTTGTTGAAACTGCGCGGGTTTATAATTAAAGAAGTTCCTATTACATGGGAGGATAATCCTGATTCTCATTTAGATATGCGTCGTGCTATTCCGAGAATGTTTATTTCTTTATTGAAAATCCGTTTGAGGCTCTAATGCTTATTCGTTATCATGAACCTATTGGCGAGCCGTGGAAGGCGGTTGATCCTGTCCCTCAGAATGTTGTTGAATTAGATAAGACTGCTCCATTGCTACCAAAAAATTTCAATTGTGTGGACTACAAGTTGTTTCGCAGTGGTCTTGTTTTTCCTTCGCAGGTTCATCATCTTCGTGGTACTTATGGTATTCAGCATATTGTTTCTTTAGTGCCTGGCGATTGGTTGTCTTCTTGGTTTGATGATGCTTCCGTGACTATCCATCAGTTTCCTTTTCATCGTCGTCGGGAGATGACTCCTAGTCATGTGAACAATATAGTCAAAACGATAGCAGGTTTAGAAGGCCGAGTGTTGGTGCATTGTAAGAAGGGTGAGACGCGTACGGGTATGGTATGTGCCGCGTATCGTATGCAGCGAGGGGTGTACCCTTTGGGTTGTGTGGTTATAGATGCTGTCTTGCATGGTATGGTGAATGGCTCTGCGTTACGTGATGTGCTTTTTTATTATCCTAAGATGTTCTCGTAAGGTTTTCGGTTTTTTCTGGGAAAGGTTTATTTAGAATTTTTCGATAACTAGAGTATGGTCAACATTTTTGTTGTCAGAGATTGTTCTGGTAGGCTGATTCACTTATCGCATGAGCGTTGGAAGCATATTGTTAGTAAGCATTATACTATGAGTAATGCTGTTGAAAAGATACGTAATGCGTTGGTAAATCCTGTTATTCTTCGTCCAAGTAAGTCTAATACAATGATAGTTTATTATTATCTTTGGGAGAAGGAGAAGAACAGTTATGTTATGGTCCTAGTTAAATATTTAAATGGTAGTGGCTTTGTTATTACTAGTTTCCAAGTGGATGTGATACGATGAAAAAAATAGTTATTCATTACGATAAAGAAGGTGATATATTAGAAATTACTCTAGGGAGACTTGTTGAATCTGTAGGGCGAGAAGTTGATGATGATGTTTTTGAGCATCGTGATAAAGAAGGGAATATTGTTGGTCTTACTGTTATTAATTTTAAGAAGCGTTTGTTGAAAGGTAAGAGTTTAGACATGGAGTTGCCTGTCAATCTTCCTATTTAAAGTTGTTATTCTTCTAATAAGCTAGAAATGATGCTGGCGAATGCTGGTCGTGTGATGAGTATGCCTATGATGACGCCGATGATGGTCGTGACGGCGAATCCTCTGACAAGTCCTGCTCCTGCGTTCCAGAGTGGTATCATGGCTGCTATCATGGTGAATGCTGATCCGAAGATGATACTGAATGCTCGTTTGATTTTTTGTTTCCAGTTGAGGAATTCTGTTTCTTTGCGTAGTGCTTCGTCAGTCATGATGATTTGGTCGTCGACGCCTGTTCCTACTGCTGCTATGATTCCTGCTATGCTTGCGAGGTCGAGGTTCCAGTTGATGAGTGCTGCTACGCCTAGAGTGATGAGTATTTCGCTGCTGACGATGATCATGATGGGTAATGCTATTTTGAGTTTTCTGTAGCGTGCGTAGATTACTCCGCCGACCAGGAGGAGTGCGATGATGCCTACGGTGATGCTGTTGTTGAGGAATTCTTTTCCGAGTGCTGGGCTTATCGTGTCTGCTTTGACGATGTGTATTTCTAATGGTAGGCTTCCGGTGATGAGGATAGTTTGTAGCTTGTTCATTTCTTTGATGGCTTCTGCTGCTGCTTCTTGTTCTGTTGTTCCGTAGCCAGGTCCGTTGATGACGATGTCGGTGAGTGCTTGTCCTTTCAGGTCGCTTGCTATGCGTAGGCTGTTGACGAGTTTTCCGTCAAGGTACATGTCGAGGTTTTTGCTGAGATAAGTATCACCAGGTGTGCCATTAATCGTGAGGGTGTTGGTGACGTGTGCGTGTCGTTCTGCTGCTGCTTGGCTGAGTTTTATTTGGAATCTGAATTGGCAGCTCCATTGTTGTGGTGCTTCTTCTATACAGGGTGGTACGATGCCTGAGCATGCTCCGTCGTCTCTGCAGACGAAGGGTACGTCTCCTTGTCCTCCGATGAAGACGGTTTCGTCGCCTATTTTTGCTTCGAATTTTCCTTGTTGTCCTATGAGTTCTTTGACTTCTTCTCGTGTTGCTCCTGCTAGTTCTACGACGACGAATTTGTTTCCTGCTAGGTCATTGGATGCTCGTATTTTGAGGTCTGCAAGTCCGTAAACGTTGAGTCTGTTTTCTAGGACTGCGATAAGGTCTTGGATGTTTTTGTCAGTGACAGTTTGGTTGCTTGAGGGTGCTATGACGACGCGTGTTCCTCCTGCTAGTTCTAGTCCTTGTTGGATGTTGCTTTTTTTTGCTTGTCCGACGTTGAGTTTGATAGTTCCTGGTGTGAGGTAGGCGTATTCTTTTTTGTTGGTAAGTAGAGTGATAGTTTTTGCGGGCATGATTTTTTCTATGGTTGTGATGTAGTCTTTCATGCTGGTTATGGGCTGGTTGTTGATGCTGGTAAGGTTGCTGCCGATGGTGATTTCTTGTTCTGTGGTAATGATGGTCAGGTTTTCGTTGATGGTGAAAGGTAGGTTGTCCGTGATGCTGATGTCGAGTGTTTCTGCAGTAGTCGTGATGGTTATGTTTTGTGTTTTTGCTTGGTAGGGTTGTGTTGCTTCGCGGTAGTCTTGTAGTGTCATAATAGGCTGGTTGTTAATGCTGAGAATTTTTTCTCCTAGGGTGAATCCTTGTTCTGCTTCTTTGCTTCCTTCGTCGATGCTGTTGATGATAACACCGCTTGCCCATGGTCGTGGGCTGATGGCGAGGATGGCAAATATAATTGCAAAGATGAGTATCCAGACGCGTAGGGTGAAGAATTTTTTCATATCTTTCTCCTGCGCGCATACCATAGGAGTATGCTGGAGTTTGTCCAGTACGTGTAGAATGCATCTACAAGGAGTCCTATGAACATGATAAGGAACATTTCTTTGATGGTGCTTGATGTTGATATGATGTAGCCTATGATGAGTGCGGTTACGGTGGTGAGGCTCATGGTAAGTGTTGTTTTTACGCTTTCAAACATGCGTTCTTCTAGCGTGTTTTCTTTTCTTTTGAGCATTTTTATGGTTTGAAGGATGTCGGAGTCTACGCTATAACCTATGAGGAGGAGGAGTGCTGATATGCCTGCGGTGGATATTTTTACGCCGATGATGTTGACAATGGCGAGCGTTATGACGATGTCTGCAAATGTTGCTCCGATGACGGCAATGCTGGGTATGAAACTTCTGAAGATGATGAGTACGACGATGCCCATGAAGAGGAATGCTACGAGGATGGCGATGACCATTTGTTGGTAGAAGCTTTCTCCGAGGCTGCTGCCGACGACTTCAACGCTGTAGTTGTCGTCAGTGAGTTCAATGGTGAGTGCTGTTTCTAGGCTTTTTTTGAGGAGTTCTTCGTCGCTGCTGGTGGTTTCTACGATGATGCCTATGGGTAGTTCGCTGCCGAATTCTGCGAGTTGTTTTACATCGACGTCGCCGAAGGTTTGTTGGAGTTGTTGTTCGATGTTTTGTATGTTGAATGCTTGTGGTTGGTAAATAGTTGCGGTGATGCCTCCTTTGAGGCTAACGTCTTTGTTCATGATGTCGCCGGTTGTTTGATAGTGTTGGAAAATGAGGAAGAGTGCGATGATAGTTACGATGATGGGTATCCAGAGGAGGATGGCATGGTTTTTGAGGTAGAATTGTTTGTAGCTTTGGATAAGTCCCATGGTTTCTTTGGTTTAGAGGCTGTTTAAAAAAGTATTCTTTGCAGGTTAAGAAGTTTATTTAGTTACTGTTAAGTAGTTATGATACGAATCTTTATAAATAACTATTTTTATGGGTAGGCATGACCAATATTCCTTTAGAAGAAAGAATTAAAACGTTCTGTAGTAGTCAGCATATTACTATTCATCAGTTGGCTGCGCTTGCTCCTGAAGTGTATGCTGTGGTTGATGACTATCGTGCGGGTCGTGCCAAGCGTTCTGATACTGATGTGTATACTACGCTCGCGCGAAGACCGCGTCATATTATTGCTTTGCCAGGTAATCAGTTGGAAGAGGGGTTGCTGCAGTTTGAGGGTCGTGCCCGAATGCCTGCAGTTAATGGATGTGTTGCAGCGTTGGAATGGGCTCGTGAAGTGGTGGATATTGGTCGTGATAAATGGTATCCTCGTCCTCAGTGGGAAGTTTATGGTGATGTTGTCTATGTGTGTAATAGATATAAAGAAGACGACCCGTTTACTTGGGAAGAAAAGGATGATCACGTGGAAATTATGCAAGGTACTGCTTCTGTGGGTAGAATTGTTGAGCGAATTACCTATCAAATGATTGCTGCTAGTCTGCGGGAAGTTTATTCTGATCGTGATCAAGTAGCTGTCATGGCACTCACTGAAGTAGGTCCAGCATTAGCAGGGTGTACGTTTTTGGATACAAATGTTGTTGCTACTTGTTCTGGTAATAAGTTATTAGTGTGTGTACCTGATGTTCAGCAGAGAACATTGCATTTTTCTTTATCTGCTGTTAAGAATAAGCTTTATTTGTTTACGGATGATTTGCGGGTGAATGCGCATGATGTTTTGACAGTAGCGCAGCTTATGCTTTCTAAATAGGCCGCTAGTTTTATATAGCTTTACGTGTTGCTCTTTTCTTTGAGAGGTGCTCATGGGTCGTCTACTGGTTGCATTTGTGTGTATTGCGTTGTTGGCGTTTACTGTTATTACGGTGTATGATATTCCTTTGACAGGTATGGCTACATTGTCAGTGAAGGTTCCTTTAGTGTCGTTGCGTGTTCCAGGTGTCGTCACGGTGGGTGATCCTATGGTTGGTGATTTGGTCATGAATTTTTCTGGTCCTGCTTCTGCTCGTGCTGTTGTTCGTTTCATGTTGGGAAGTGATACAAAAGATTTTTCTTTGTCTTCGTTGTTAGGTAATGCTTCTATTCCTATTGTTGTTCAGGATCGTTCTTTGGAGGCGTTGAATCCTTCAGTGGTGAAGTCGTTGACGTTTGCGGGTGCGGGTGATCAGTCGTTGGCGTTGCGTTTGCCGAAGTCTGCTGATGTGAAGTCTGTAACCTTCAGTGTTGAGGGTGTCGCTTTGGATGGTGTTTTACCTTCTCGTCCTTCAGTTGATATAGGTGCTGATGGTTTTAAGGAGTTTGAGTATGTGGGTAATTTGTCTGGTTGGGGTGCTATAGTCTATCCTCATAGTTTTTCTAATCGTTCTGAGTCTTCTATTGTCGTTAAGGATGATGCTCGTTATTATTGTGAATTGCTGAACTTGTCGCAAGCGAAAGATTTCGAGTTTGGTGTGAAGTATGGTCCTCATCCTGCAAATAATTCTGGCAATATTTCTTTGTCAGTGTTTTCTTTTGCGGGTGCGGGTTCCAGTGTTACGATTAGTGGTGGTGCTGATGGTTGTGATCTTCCCGAGGTTGCTAGTGTGGGTGTGAATAGTTGTCGTGTTGCTTTGCAAAACCCTATTAGTAGTAATTATATGGTATGTGTTACGAATAGTGTGCGTACCAATCAGAATAAGAATGTATATGCACTTATGACTGATCAGGAGGTTTCTTCCACGTCGTATAGTTGTCAGTTCTTTGCGGGTGCGGGTTCATGTTCTGCTGTGGGTGTTGGTCATTTTAGTGTGGGTGTTCGTGCGGGTCAGTATGTGGGTCGTTTGTCTTCGAAGATGTTGTTGCGTGATGCTGCGACGCAGTATGGTGCCTTGGAGTCGTTGAAGAAAGAGTTATTGTCGTGTGTTCCTGTTAATGATTTTTGTACTATTCCTTTGGTCGTCGCTTCGCAGTCAAAGGGTAAAGTTTTCCTTTCTGATGTTGTTATTGGTTATGTAAGTCAGGGTGTTGATAAGGAAGAGAAGAGTCTTTATGATGTTGATCAGGTGAGTGAATGGTTGTCAGTTGTTGATAATGTTAATCTGGTGCAGGGTAATGTTTCTGTGGTTGTTCCTTTGGAGGATCTTGGTCTTATCCCGTTGAAGGCTGATGCGGGTAAGAATATTTCTTTGAAGGTTGCTATTGATGGTGTTACAAAGTCTTCTGTTGCTGTTCGTGTGGAGAAGGCGTTGGCAGTTAATAGTACGCTTGCTCGTATCGACCGTGTGAAGTCGTCCTTGAATGGTTTGGATAAGTCGTTGTTGGCTTCTTTGGGTTTGAAGTCGTCGTTTACGGATACGTTGTCTTCTTTGGATGCTTTGCGTCGTCGTGTGGTTGCCTTGGAGGATAATGTTTCTGCTGATAAGTCTTCCGTGTTTGCTGATATTGTTGATGATGTGGATGTTTTGCTTGCTGATATTCCTGTTGCTGTTCGTGAAGTTTCCCGTGTTGCCGATACTATTTTGGTGAGTCCTGCTGATCTTGCGGGTTTTGCTAATGCTGATGCTCTTGCTTTGGTACAGAAGGCGTATACGGTGAAGGGTGTTATTCGTGTTATGGAAGTAGAGTATTATAATGGTGATACGGTTGTGGTGAGTAGGGTAGAAAAGCAGGTGACAGGTAGTTTGTCAGGTGTTCGTCTTGCTGAGCGTTTCCTGTCGGGTGTTGTTGATCCTTTGGATGTGGTTATTGATGGTGGTTCTTTGGTTGATGATTATATTGTTTTCCCTGCGAAGAGTTCTTTTTCGTATGTTGTTCCCGGTGATGTTAGTTTTTCTTTATCTGATCTGAAGACGATTGTGCTTGCTGCTCCGAAACTGGTTGATGAGGTTGCTGCAGTGCAGTATGTGTGTGGTGATAATAAGTGTACATCCATTAAGGTGAATGATCAGGTGCTTGCTTTGGAGGATGCTATTTCTTGTCCTGTTGATTGTACGAAGAAGTTTCCGTATACGTTGTTTATTGTGATGTTTATTGTTGTGGTTGTTGGTTTGTATTATATTTATGTATATCATGGTCCTGGCGCGTTGTTTAGGAAGGCGCCGCAGGCTCCGACGTTCCGTACCAAGCTTGATGAGATTAATCTTGTGGGTTATGTGCGCAAGACGTTGGAGAAGAAGTTGGATCGTTCTAAGGTTGAACCGGTACTGGTTGCTAAGGGTTGGGAGAAGAAGCAGATTGATTTCGCGTTTAAGGAAGCGTTAAAGCAGCTTGCTGCAAGTAAGCCTGTGATGAAGAAGTAGTTATTTTGCTTGTTTCCAAAGATTTTCGAAATGTGACTGATAAGTTTCGACTAAATCTTTATTGTTGATGATCATCCCAAATAAATCTTCTTGGCTTAATGTTAATATTGCGACTTTTTCTTCGTAAATCTGTGTATAAGTTTTTATGGTGAAGTCTCTCGGTAAGAATCGTATTTCGCGTAAGTTTTTTTTATCATGTAGTTTCATTTTTTCCAGTTCTGGAGTTTTCTCTTGTAATACTCGCGCGTAAATTTTGTTTTGTATTCTTTTTCTGATCCAGTGAGGAAAATAGAATTCTAGTGTTTTGAGAATTTCGGATGAAGATATGGTAAGTATTTCTTTGGGTTGGGTTTTGATAATGTTTCCCAAGATAGTTTTGAGTCCTTCTTTTCCTTCATATAGTTGTACTTCTGGATTTTTCCTGAAGGTTCTTTTGATATTCTCTAAGGTTGGTGTTATTTCTAGTATTTTTTCTCTTTTTTCATCAAGTAGGTCTAATAATTTTTTTGGTTCTGTTGCTTCAAAGTATTTTACTCCTGAAATAATAACATTGGATGTAAGGCCTTTTTGTGATAATGCTGTCAACACTTCATACGTTGTAGTCCTTAGGAGTCCTGCTTTTTTGGCAATATCATTAGCTCGTGCTTTTCCAATTTGCAGGTTTGCCAAATAAACTTTAGATTCATTGTTGGTAAGTCCATATTCTTGAAGGTAAATAATCATGTCTTGCATACTTTCCACTAAGTGTCATTGGTTTTAAGGCTTTCTATTTTGTAGTATTATTTTGACGACAAAGATTAATGTAATGTGATTTGATTACATTGGGATGTTCGGCATTTACAAAGAAGGAAATAGCGAATTTACTATGTACATATGCATTGAAGAAATGACTGAATTAAAAGACAAGGGTAAAGAAGGTACTATGTTTACGAGACATAGAACTGATCTTATTGTTCCGTCACCACTTTTTCTTTCTGCACGGCATAAACCTAATCGTCGTTTATTTGTCGGTGAATATTTATGTGCTGATTCTATTTTGTTCACAGATACTACTTTTTCAATACCACCAAATTCTATAGTTGGTTATCATTTGTTGGTCCCCAATGGCTTGTTTGATAGACTTCGCCGTCAAGAGTTTATTACAAGGAGAATAACAAGAAAGGATTTTCGATCAAACCAAAAAATGCAGGTTCATTTTAGATTAGTAAACAGTATATTAGACCTTTGTAATATTGTAGAAAAAGAGTTGGGATATGAAGGCAATCAGTAAGGAATATAAACTTCTTTTCTTGAGTATTAGTCATGAAAAAGTGGTGGTTCCTAGTGAGTTTGTTTCTTATTATTCCGTTCTTGATTGCTGCTGTTTGTTCTGATGGTCAGACGCAGAGTTGTGGTACTTCTTCTTTGGGTGCGTGTCGTTTGGGTTCGCAGTCGTGTGTGAATGGTGCCTGGTCATTTTGTCAGGGCGCTATGTATCCTTCTGCTGAAGTTTGTTTTGATGAGGTGGATAATGATTGTGATGGTGTTGTTGATCAGGGTTGTGAGTGTGTTTCGGGTATGCAGGAGTCGTGTGGGAGTAGTGATAAGGGTGTGTGTAAATTAGGTACACGTTCATGCGTTACTAATCATTGGTCTGCGTGTGAGGGTGCTGTTTTGCCGTTGCCTACAGAAGTGTGTAATGATAGTTTGGATAATAATTGTAATGGGAAAGTTGATGAGGGGTGTGTTGTTGCTTCTTGTTTTGACAAGGTGAAGAATCAGGATGAGTCTGCTGTTGATTGTGGTGGTGCTTGTCAGGCTTGCCAATCGTGTTTTGATAGTATAAAAAATCAGGATGAAGTGCAGGTTGATTGTGGTGGTTCTTGTTCTGCGTGTCCTTCGTGTGATGATGGTCGTCAGAATGGTGGCGAGTTAGGTGTTGATTGTGGTGGTTCTTGTGTGAATGCTTGTGTTATAGATGAGGATGGTGATACATTGTTGGCTGAGCAGGAGGAGTTGTTGGGTACGTCTCCTTTATTTGCTGATTCTGACCATGATAGTGTTAATGATAATCTTGATGTCTTGCCGTTGTGTCCTAATAGTTTTTGTGATGTGAATTATGGTGAATCTTCGGAGAATTGTCCTGGTGATTGTCCTAAGGAGCGTTCGTTGAATTGGTGGTATGTTTTGGGTGTTGTTTTATTAATCATTCTTGCTTTTTGGTTTTTAGTGCATCGTTTGTCTCGTCCGGTGAGTAAGGGTGGTCGTTCTGAGGTGAAGAAAGAATCAGGTCCTGTGTTAGTAGAATTATCTGATCGTGCGAAGAAGGAGAAGAAGTCTGTTACCGAGGATGCTTTGGAGAAGTCTTTTGCTCGTGCTGAACAGTTTTTGAAGAAATAATTATGCTAATCTGTCTTCGTATTCTTGTCGTGTGAGTCGTTGGGTTGATCTTCTTTTTGAGGTGGGTGTTTTTGGTGTCATAACCCAGTGGTTTGCCCAGCTTTTTTCCCATGCGTGGACAAGTGTGGTATTTTCAGTTTCGGGAATGACAAGGAATGGTTTTCTTTCTATGTAGGTGAGGTCGTTTTTGGTGGAATAGGTGGTTATTCTTCCGAGGAGTGATAAGGGTGTTACAACATGGGTTGCTTCCATGAGTGCAAGGAGTTCTGGGTTGCGTAGTATTCTGTTGATATAGGGCATGGTTGTTCCATGGAAGAATTCGTAAACGCTGGCAAGAATGTCTCCTGCTGAGGGTATTCTTTGGTGGCTTCTTCTATTATTGTTGAGTAATCTTCCTGCATAAATATGGTAGGTGCTTTCTGGTGTTATTACAGGTATGCGGTGGTTGGGGAGTGCTGGTGTAGAGAATTCTTGTGGTTGGAGTGGTGTTGTTTTATCGAGTGTATGTTCTAGCCATGCTCGATCGTTGGGTGGTAAGAATAGTCCCAAGTGTTCTTCAAGGTAGAATAATAGTCTTGGTACGGTGGCTGTTTCTGCGGCTTGTGTTGGCATGGTTGTGGGTTAATACACTGCTTTAAATAATTTATTAATTGTTAAGTTGGCATAATCTTTATATAGCTACTTTTTTCTGGTGTAGTTCATTGCGTCGGTCGTCTAGTGGTCTAGGATCGAAGCCTTCCAAGTTTCGCACCTGGGTTCAAATCCCAGCCGACGCATGTTTCATTTATCGCAATTTATTTAAGGAGCAGTATCTTTGTTAAAGGTAACACAAGGAGGTGTTGTTGTATGGATAAACATTGTACAGTAAGTCTTTTGCGCTGGTTTTTTGGCGTTGCTTTCGTTATTATGGGTGTAAGTAAGTTGTTTAGTTTTTCTATGATGCAGGGGTTTTTCTCCCAGGTTTTTGGTAGTTTAGCCACTGTGTTATTAGTAGTAACGATTATTGCTGAGTTGGGTGGTGGTTTGTTATTGCTTGCTGATAAGTGGACAAAACATGTTTCTTTGGTGTTGATGGTCGTCATGGTTGTTGCTTTTTTTGTGACGATGAAGTGGGAGGGTAATGTGCTGACGATTTTGCAGTCTATTGTAGGTTCCGTCCCTATTTTATATCTTGTGGGTTTGTTGGGTATTTATTACGGGTCGAAATAAGACCCTTCTTTATTTTTTTATGATTAAACGCATACATTTATATGCTTCTTTGCTTATTTTTTTGTTGAGGTGATTGGGTGAAAAAGCCTGTTGCTGTTGTTGCTTTGGGTGGTAATGCGTTGTTACAGCCCGGTCAGGAATTGTCGTTGCATACGCAGTTTCGTAATGCTTCTCGTGCTGCTGAGCAGATTGTTCCGTTGTTGAAGGATTTTGCTGTTATTATTACGACAGGTAATGGTCCGCAGGTGGGTGGTATTATTTTGCGTTCTGAGCTTGCGTTGCGTCGTGTGTATCCTTTGTCGTTGGCGGTTGCTGTTGCTCAGTCTGAGGGTGAGATTGGTTATATCTTGGAGCAGTCGTTGCGTAATGTGATGCATCGTTTGGGGGTGCATGTTCCTCTTGCTTCGTTGTTGACGCAGGTGGTTGTTGATGCTGCTGATCCTGCTTTTCTTCATCCTTCGAAGCCTATTGGTTTGTTTTATGATAAGAAGCATGCTGCTATTTTGCGTAAGCAGGGTGTTCTTATGGTAGATGATGCTGGTCGTGGTTTTCGTCGTGTTGTTCCTTCTCCGAAGCCTGTTCGTATTGTTGAGCAGTTTGCTATTCGTGATTTGTTGGCGAAGGATTTTTTGTTGATTGTTGCTGCAGGTGGTGGTATTCCTGTTGTTGAGAAGAATGGTTTTTTGTCAGGTGTTGATGCTGTTATTGATAAGGATTTTGCTTCGTCGTGTCTTGCTTCTACGATTCGTGCTGATGTTTTGTTTATTTTGACAGGTGTTGATGCGGTGTATCGTGATTTTAATACGCGTAATGCGAAGCGTTTGTCTCGTCTTTCTGTTATGGACGCTGAGATGTTGTATGCTCAGGGTCACTTTCCTTCGGGTTCTATGGGTCCTAAGGTTCTTGCTGCTTGTGATTTTATTCGTAAGGGTGGTAAGCGTGTGGTTATTACTTCTCCAGAGAAGTTGTCGTTGGCGTTGCGGGGTAAGGCGGGTACTACTATTGAGGGTTTGTGTTAATGGTTCGTCATTTGTTGTCCGTTGCTGATGTAACTCCTAAGGAAATTACTTTTTTGTTGGATCTTGCTGATAAGGTGAAGAAGTTTCCTCAGCGTTTTCATCGTTCGTTGTATGAGAAGGTGTTGTTGACTTTTTTTCAGATGCCTTCGTTGCGTACGGAGGTTTCTTTTGATGTTGCTATGTTTACGATGGGTGGTGAGGTTGTTGATTATCATTCGGAGACGTCTCCGTGGGCTAAGGGTAAGGAGTCTATTGAGGATGTTGGTCGTGTTGTTTCTTGTTATGTTGATG
The DNA here is from genome assembly GCA_035290025.1 of Candidatus Nanoarchaeia archaeon. GTDB lineage: Archaea > Nanobdellota > Nanobdellia > SCGC-AAA011-G17 > DATDVL01 > DATDVL01. Next base: position 12,445 of record DATDVL010000033.1, on the reverse strand, counting down.
CGGTGATGGTGCGTATGCATGATCATCAGGAGTTGGTGAAGTTTGCTCGCCATTGTTCTGTTCCGGTGATTAATGGTTTGACGTCGTTTGAGCATCCGTGTCAGGTGCTGTCTGATATGCAGACGGTTCGTGAGAAGTTGGGTCGGTTGAAGGGTTTGCGTTTGGTGTATTTTGGTGATGGTCTGAATAATGTTACGCATTCGTTGTTGTTGATCAGTGCATTATTGGGTGTGCATATTACGGTTGCTGCTCCTTTGGTGAAGGCATATGCTCCTGATCCTCGGGTTGTTGCTCATGCTCGTGTGTTGGCGAAGCAGTATAATACGGGTGCAGTGATTCAGGTTACTGATAATCCTTTTCTTGCTGCGAAGGGTGCTGATATTGTGTATACAGATTCTTGGATGAGTTATCGTATTCCTTCGGAAGAGAAGGATAAGCGTATGCATGATTTGCAGAAGTTTCGGGTGACGCAAAAGATTATGCGTTTGGCGAAGAAGTCTGCGGTGTTTATGCATGATCTACCTGCGGTTCGTGGTATGGAGGTTACTGCTGATGTTATTGATGGTAAACAGTCAATTGTTTTTGATCAGGCGGAGAATCGTTTGCATATGGAGAAAGCTGTGGTGTTGTGGTTGTTAGGTAAGTGCTAGTGTTTCTATAGTTACTTTGAGGTCGTTTTCGTTCCCGTAGTAGGTTGCTAGTATGCGTACGCAGGTTCTTCCTTGCTTTTTTTCTTTATTGAAGAGGGCGACTGCTGTTCCTCGTCCTTCTCTTTCTCCGTAGAGTATGCTTTCTCCTTCTCGGTAGTCGTAGGCGAGAAAGTAGGGTTTGATGAGGTTGTCACTGAGGGTGCTTGCTATGATGTCTAACTCTGTTGGTACTCCTGCTTGTCGTGCTCGTAAAAGTTCTTTTGCTTTGAGTGCTTCTAGTCTTGGGATGTCTAAGATGAATTTTCCTGGGTGGACGCGGGTTATCTGTACTCTTCTTTCAAAGTGGTGTTCTTCTTCTAGACATCGTTCTACGCGTTTTGCTAGTCTTCTGCAGTGTTCCATTTTTCTGTAGTCTTCCATGACTTACCTATAGTCTACAGAATATATTATAATTTTGCCAGATATATCTGGGTTATATACGCTTGGCTGCAAAGAGTATAAGTTTATTTTCTGCTTTCATGAGGTGTTCTCCGACGGTTGAGGGATTGAGTTTGAGGTGTTTTGCTATAGTCGCAATGGTAAGTTTTCTTGGTAGTTCATAGTAGCCGTTTTTGTAGGCGTAGGTGAATATCTTTTTCTGTTGTTCTGAGAGAAGTTTTTGTGCGAAGGTTATTTCTCCTAAGTAGATGACGTTGACGTCTCCTATTGTTCTCAGGTCTTTCAGTAGGTGTTGTATATTTTTTTTGTTGGTTGTTCCTATATCCCAGTATTCGTAGCCTCCGTAGACGGTGTGGATATCAATGAGAAAACTGTGGTGTCTTTGCAGTAGGTTTTGTACGTAGCCTAGTTGGTTGAGTTCTACGTGGAGGAGGAGTTGTTTTTTTGTTCGTTCTGCTTCTTTGATGTAGGTGTAGTGTTTTGTTGTTTGTAAGTAGGTAATGATTTTATTGAATGCTGTTGGTTCTCCCGTGATGGAGTAGAAGTATTGTTTCTGTGCCTTGTTTTTTGATTGGATGTCGATGACTGCTATGTAGTGTTCTGGGAATTCTTCGCTGAGTTTTGTTTCGTAACAGTTTTTGTGTTTAATTTTGAAGCTGCAGCGGTACATGAATTATCCAAGAATGTTGCACTATAAATTAGTTATGGCTTTATTCTTCTAGCCAGCGGTATCTGCCAGTTTCGTCTTCATAGGCTACGAATGCTGTCATCCGTTCTCCTTTTTCGAAGAGTGGTGAAGCATAAGCGAGATTAAAAATTTGGGTGACTTCTCTTGCTGTTCGGAGGTTTGTTGCTCCTGGTAGTCGTGCTCCTAGAATATAGTTTGTGCCTTGTTCTCTTTGTATGAATGCTGCCATGTCTCTTACAGTTTCGTCGGTTATGACATTTTCTGCTCCTTGAAGGACTGTTAGTTCTAGTTCTGATGGTATTTGGTCATCGTTTGCACGTATTTGTGGTAGTTCTGCTACTATGTCATCTTTACTTTTTGTGCATTTGAAGAATCCGTATGCTTGTCCGATTGCCATGCTTTCTATATAGTGTTACAGGTATATAAACCTTACTATTATTATTACTTAAAAGTAGTTAAAATAAGTGTCCGGAAAGGGATTTGAACCCTCGACCCCCGCGTTAGGACCGCGATGCTCTGATCCAAGCTGAGCTATCCGGACATCTTGTAGCAGGGGTTTTTAGGCTTTTTTAAACTTTGACTTCAATAGTCCTTTTCTTGCTGATGGCTTTTAGCAGTTCTCTGCCGACAGCGCTTTTCTTGTTGATTTTTACTTCTCCTTTTTTGCTGCTGTAAGCAGTCATCAGCAAGTTTCCGTCAACATTGACTTGTACTTGCATTCCTGGTTCGGTCATGATGATCACGTGTTTCGGGTCTTCAGAGATGTCTGCGTTGATGGCATGTTTTTCTTCGGTCAGTTCTTTGATGTCGAGATGGACACCAAGTTCTTTTTCAATCTGTTCGATGTTTTTTCCTTCTCGTCCGATGATTCTTCCAATGTCGTCTTCGGGCACATACACGGTTGCTCGTTCGTTGCTCGTGATGTCGACTTCAGGTTCTTGGTCGATGATTTTTCTGAAGTAGCGTTTTATTTCTTGTGCTGCGAGGTGGTGTATGCCTTGGTTTTTGTTCGTTGCCTGTTCTTTGACGGGTATGACGATTGTTTCTTCTCCATAGCTGTAGATTTCGTATTCTAGTTCGTTGGTTTCGAAGTCTCGTATTTCTACGATGGGTCGTGCTAAGTCGCTTTCTGTCATCCCTGTGGGTACTTTTACCATCATTTTTAGTGTTAGGATTTTCGTTATTTTTCCTTTGCTTATGTAGATGATCGTATCGACAATGCTGGGTATCATTCCTGTTTCGAATCTTCCGACGAATCGCTGTACGGCGTCTATGGGTTCTGCTGCGTGGAGTACTCCTAATGCGTTGCTTCCTCCCAGTCGTAGGTCTTGGTAGAGCATGAAGTCGGGTGTGTCTCGTATCTCGTCATAAATGATATAGTCGGGTCTGCTGAGGAACAGTATATCATGTATTTCTTGTGAGTCTGCAAAGTTTTTGCTGTACTGGGTTATCTCATCGCGTAGTTGTAGGTCTCGTGGGCTTTCTACTGTTTTTACTATATTGTTGTTTTTGCTGTAGTATTCTCCGAGTGCTTGTGCGAAGGTACTTTTTCCAGAACCTGTTTCTCCTGCTATGATTATTCCTCGTGCTCCTTTTTCTAATCTCTCGCGTACTTTGTCAGTCATTTCGTATTCGTTGATGTCTAGTTTTTTTATGGGTCTGACAATGGTTATTTCCCATCCGTCGGATACGGGTGGTCGTACGATGACGATTCTGTAAGTTTTGTGTTGGACGATGGTTGATCCTCGTCGGTTTATTTCTATGAAGCTTCCTTCTTCTACGCGTGTTTTTTCGAAGATTTCTTTGGTCATCGCTTCTATTTGTTCTGCGTTTAATGTTTTATCTGTTATTCTTTCTAGTTGCCATGCTCCGGGTAGTCCTTTTTTTGCGTAGACTGCTGTTCCTTCTTTGATGTGGACGCTCATGGTGTGTTCGTCGAAATAATCTTCTATTTGTAGTCGTTCTTTGACGACGCGTAGTTGTAAATGGATGACTTCTAGTCCAAATGCTCGTGCGCTTGCCGCTTGTACTTTGTCACCAGTAATAAGAATGGCGTTGTGTTCTTTGGCTATGTTTCTAATATAAGCATCTATTTCTCCTGCTTTGGCGAATTTTATTTGGTGTTCATCTGGTCGTTGACCGATGTAGTCTACTTTGAGGTCTTTGCCTTGTAGTTTCTGCAGTGTTTGCAGTTCTTCTAGTCCTATGAATCCTATTTCTAGTCCTCTGTTTGCTTGTGCTTCTAGTTCAGAAACGACGGCATGGGGGATAAGGATAGTTCCTTGTAGTTCTTTTTTTTGTATCATTGCTGATACTACTTTTTCGATCACCACGGAGGTGTCGAGTACGTATGTTTTCATATATAATCTCCTTTGTGAATGTGATTCACAATATTTTTATAGTTCTTATTTCATTACTTATGTGTCTAAGCTTATGAGAATTCAGAAACTTTCTTGTAAGCTTAGCATTTTCTTGTCTTTTTAAACTTTATGATTCTGGTCGTAAGGGCTCTTCTGTTGTTGTAAGGTTGTAGATTAGCGTGAGTCGTAGGTTACTTCTAGGTGGTCGGTGTGGTGGGGTTGTAGGTCTTTATCGACGACGAAGTAGTGGCGGTCTACAGTTAGGCATGTATGGACTGTTGCTTTTCTTCCGAAGAATTGTTGTAGTCTTCCTACAGGTGTTGTTGTTTGATTGACTATTATTTTTGGCATATAGAATAGTTCTCCAAAGAATGTCGCGAAGCTCAAGGCATGTTCTTGTATGCGTTGGAGTATAGTTAGTACTTCTTCTGGTCGGTCCGTGCGAAAGTGTACGGGTGTTTGTCTATAGATGTCTAGATTAGATTCGACTTCTTGAGGTAGGGTATAACCATGAATACCTATGAGTCCTGCAAGACTGTGCTGTGGGATAGTGAGTAGTTCTCTAAAGACGTCTTGTGCGCTTTTTTGTCGCAAATACGCAAGGTTGTGTTGAACGAGTTCAGGTGGTGATAGGGTTAATTCAAGCATGATAGGTAAAGTAATATCCTTGTTTATAATTGTTATGGCTATATTTTTCTAAGGAATACTAAGAATCCAGTGTGTAATAATCCCATGTTTTCTGGTCGCACTTTTTGTCCCTCAATGATCCATGTTCTTTGGATAGTCTCTAAGGTTTGTTCGTGGTAGTATGCGGGTTTGCTTGCGGTGACGAGTGTTTGTGCTTGGATGATGTTGGTGACGTAGGCGACGATTTTTCCTCCTTGTTGGAGTGCTTTGTTGGCATGGGGTAGTACCTTCCATGGTTCAAGTAAATCAAGCATGATAATATCTACCTTTGTTTCTTCTATGCCTTCGTAGATGTCTTGGTTTTTGAGTGTTGCTATAATGCCGAGTTTTTCCAAGTTGTTCTTGGCAATGTCGTAATGTTTTTTGTTATTCTCATAACTAGTTACGTTGGTGCTTATTCTTGCTAAGTGTGCTGTTAATGTTCCGCATCCTGTTCCTGCTTCTACAATGATAGTGTTTTTGGTGATGTCACAGTTGGCGAGGATGATGCCGATGTCTTTTGTGGTCATGATTGCTGGTCCTCGGGTTATTCTGCCGAGCTGGTCTTGGAAATTGCTGGGGAAACAGTAGAATAATGCTTCTTTGTTGGTTGTGAGGATGCCAGGTTTGATGTCTTTTTCTCTGATGACTCCTTTTTTGTGGTGGAAGTCTCCTTGCTGGTGCAGGTAGCTGTTGCCTTCTTCATCAATGAGGGTGTACATGTTTAAGTGGTTAGTAGTGTAAATTAAAAGACTTCTGGTTTTGTTCTGGTAGTATAAGTGTAGGGATGAGTATATCTCGAAAAAAGTGTATGCTCGTTATTTGTAGTTTTTACTGTAGTTTTTTAGTATTTTCTTCATGTTTTGGGTATTGGGGTTGATCTGTGTGTTATGGAAAATACAACAAAAAATATTACAAGGAGAAAAGCTAAACTTTGGAATCTTAGCAGTAAAAAAATTTACGCCACAACTTACTATTATGTTCTACTTCATTCTTCCAACTTCGCCAATTCTTCAAACAACTTTATCTGCGATTTATTCAATTTTTGAGGAGTTCTAATCTTGACCTGCACAAACTGGTCACCCCGATTCTCTGCATCATTAATAAAGGGTATACCCTTTTTTCTAATTCTTAAAACACTTCCTGACACTATACCTTTTTCTATCTTAATTTTTATGTCTTCACCAGAAATTGTAGGCACTGAAATATTACCACCTAAAGCAGCTTGAGAAAAATTAATTGATGTATCCATAAAAACATCAAATCCTTTCCTCGTAAAAACCTTGTGCGGCTTAACCCTTATCAGCAAAAATAAGTCACCCTTAAAACCATTTCTTGAAACATTGCCATCACTTTTTATCCGCAAAGTCTGGCCATTATCAATTCCCTGGGGGATCTTAATCTTAACATGTTCTTTACTGGCGACAATACCCTTTCCACTGCATTTTTTACACTTAATCTTTGGGGTTTCACCCTGGCCATAACACTGATGACACATAACAACCTGACTTATCACCCCAAAAGATGTCCTTTGATTCAATTTCATTCTCCCTTGGCCGTTACATTCTTTACACCTTTCCAATTCCCTGTTTTCCGAACCTGTTCCACCACAGAAACTGCAAAAAATATTTTTAGTAATAACAACTTCTTTTTCGCAACCAAACGCTGCTTCATGAAACTCAATAACGAGTTCGTAGCTCAGATTTACATCATCCTCTAAGTCCTCATCACCCGAAAAACCACTACCAAACAAGTTAGAAAAGATATCAGAAAAGTTCCCACCACCCCGAAAACCGGAATTTTGACCAGACGAACTGCTTCCACCCCGATCATAAACAGCCCTCTTTTCATCATCACCTAGAGTACTATAAGCCTCATTTATTGCCTTAAAATGATTTTCATACTCCTGCTTTTTATCATCGCCCGCCTTGTCAGGATGAAATTTTATAGCTAATTTTTTATAACTTTTTTTAATTGTTTCACTAGAATCAGTTTTTTTAACACCTAAAATATCATAATAATCCTTCTTTGCCATAATAACCAGAGAACAACACGCTTTTTAAACTATTATCACACACTATTTTTTATCAGTATCCTCAACTACTTCAGCATCAACAACTTTTCCATCAGCAGCACTCTTTTCCTTAGCAGCCTGCTCATACATTTTAATACCCAGTTCCTGCGAAACTTTCTTAAACAGTTCTAATTTTTCCTTGATCAAATTACTGTCATTACCCTTCAAAACTTCTTTTAATCCATCAATCTCATTACGAATTTTACTAATAGTCTCTTTGTCAACTTTATCCTTATATTCATCCAACAGTTTTTCCGTAGAATACATAAGTGACTCAGCCTCATTCCTTGTCAAAATCTGATCACGTTTCTTTTGATCCTCTTCTTTAAACTTCTCAGAATCCTTAATCATCTGCTCAATCTCTTTATCGGTCAAAGAACCACCGGTAACAGTAATTTTCTGTTCACGACCCGTACCTAAATCCTTAGCAGAAACATTAACAATACCATTCGTATCAATATCAAAAGCAACCTCTATCTGCGGAACACCACGAGGCGCAGGAGGGATACCTACCAAATCAAATTTACCCAAAGACTTGTTATCAGCAGCCATCTCACGTTCACCCTGTAAAACATTAATAGTAACGGCACTTTGATTATCAGCAGCAGTAGTAAAAACCTCACTCTTCTTTGTAGGTATAGTCGTATTACGCTCAATAAGAGACATCTTAAGACCACCCATAACCTCGATACCTAACGTTAAGGGAGTAACATCTAACAGCAAGATATCTTTCACTTCACCACTGATAATAGCACCTTGGATAGCAGCACCCAAAGAAACAGCTTCATCAGGATTTATTGACTTATCAGGAACAAGACCAGTAATTTCTTCAACTAACTTCTGTACTTTTGGAATCCTTGTACTACCACCAACTAAGATAACTTTGTCAAGCTTAGGCATCTTAGCATCTTTCATAGCTTGTGTAGTAGGATTTTTCAACTTCTCAAAAATAGGGTCACAAATCTTTTCAAAATTCGCCCGCGTCAAATTAACATCCAAATGCTTAGGACCGTCAGCAGCACTAAAAATATAGGGGATAGTAATCTTTGTCTGTTGAGAAGAACTCAATTCAATCTTAGCCTTTTCAGAAGCATCACGAAGACGTTGTAAAGCAACCAAATCATTCTTTAAATCAATGCCACTATCCTTCTTGAACTCAGTTAACAAGAAATCAATAAGAAGATTATCAATATCGTCACCACCAAGAAAATTATCACCACTTGTAGACTTAACCTCAAAAATACCATCACCTAACTCCAAGATAGAAACATCAAAAGTGCCACCACCAAAATCAAAAACCAAAATGGTATGACTATGTGACTTATCCAGACCATAAGCCAAAGCAGCAGCAGTAGGCTCATTAATAATTCGCTTAACATTCAAGCCAGCAATAACACCTGCGTCCTTCGTAGCATTACGCTGCGCATCACCGAAATAGGCAGGAACCGTAATAACAGCATCAGTTACTGCACAACCCAAATACGCCTCAGCATCACGTTTCAACTTCTGCAAGATCATAGCAGAAACCTGCTCTGGCGTGTAGTCCTTATCACCAATCCGAGAAAGCTTTTTTGTACCCATCAAACGCTTAATACTACGAATAGTACTTTTAGGATTAGCAACAGCACCACGTTTAGCAATATCACCAACTAAAATCTCATTACCATTAATAGAAACAACACTAGGAGTAGTATTATTACCTTCCATGTTCGGGATAATCTTAGGACGACCACCCTCCATAATACTCACTGCAGAAAAAGTCGTACCCAAATCAATACCAATAATTTTAGTCATTTTTTATCCGTAACCCTACTCACCTTCACTTTTGAAGCCCTTAAAAGTTTATCATGTAACCAATAACCCCTCTGCAACTCCTCAAGTATTATACCATCTTGCTCCCCCTCTACTTTCATGACTGCTTCATGTATTTTAGGATTAAAAACACCTTTCGCCTCAATGACTTTTAAACCTTTCTTTTCCAAAATCTTCTGTAACTCTTGATAGACTAACATGATGCCTTTGTCATTATTGTGCTTTAACGACAGCTCAAAGTTATCTAAAACACTCAACAGCTCATACATAAGACCAGCATTAGCACTTATCACCAATTCCTGTTTTTCCTTTTCCAACCTCTTCCGATAATTATCAAACTCTGCCTGCAAGCGCTGCAATTTCTCAAGAGAAACAAACTTATTATTGTCTACTAGAGGCACTTCCTTCACGTTCATCACAGCATCAGCTATTTCCACCTTTGCAGGATCCTCAACAATTTTTCCTTCAACCATAACAACTACTTTTTTTGAAGCCTTATAAAATGGTCTGTTAGTACACAAAACACCTGCAAACCCCTTTCGGTTATATTTATAAACGATTTTTTACGCACAAACCCATGGTAAAAGTAAAAGGACACGAAATAAAAGCACCTCATATCACTAACTCTTTTGACCGCAGAGCCATGCAAATAAAGAATAGTATCATCCTCACATTAAAAAGCCTAGGCATCAACAATGACTACGTGAAGATAGACTTAGAAAACAATGCCATGAGAAAAGCACCCGCAACAGCATCCTGGTACTACGAAGGAAGAAACCTAAAATACAGTTATGCACTCATGACAAAATTCGTAGAAAACCTGTACATCATAGACCAAGTACTCAAAATAGAAGTAAAAAAACTATTAGCAAAAGAGATAAACACTGACGAGTTTACAAGAGAATTCTCAGAAGATGACGACCTAAAAGAACAACTCCAAGAAGCAAGAAAAACGCTAGGAGTAAAATCAGAAGAAAACGATTTTGAGGTTATTACAAAGAATTACAAAGCATTAGCAAAAAAACACCACCCTGACATGCCTACAGGGGATCATACCCTATTTCAAAAAATTAACGCCGCCCACAAACTCATCAGAAAAGAATTAAGCTAAATAAAGATATAGCTACTTACTTAATTAAACACCAAAGAAACAACTCTCTAAAACTGATATAAGATTAGATAATTATAAAAGTTGAATAGTCTTATCCTTTTTCATGGTTAAAAATGGAAATAGTGTTGTTGATTTGACTAAAGGATTTATTTCATTGAAGATTATAGCTGGAAAAATGTATTGCTACAATGATAGTAATCAAGTGACAGAAATTTATGGTTTTATTCCTAAATCCGAGTTGGTTTTACCCTATGGTGCTACATATTTTGGTTTTGTTTCAAGTGGAGAGATTAGGCTATTACAAGAACTCCCTCAAAGGAGGGAAAGAGTTCTATATGGGGGGGGATTTTTTTTCTGTGCAAGGTTCAGCAAAAATAATAAGCAATGGACTAGGAATTGTTAATTCTTCTAAAAATTTTGAGGGGTTTAATATCTTTGGTGGGCCTATAGAAGAAAAAGGAAAACTAAAATACATTGATGGGTGCACAGACACATTACTAGTTCCTCCTGTAAGAAAAGGGGATCCTTGTTTAAATTATTTACACTTTCCATTAAAAGTAGTTCAGACCCCGCATACACATCCTAGCGTTAGAACGGGTATGATCTATAAGGGAGAAGGCGAATGCATTCTTCCAGAAGAAAACAAAATTATCCCTCTAATACATGGGAACGCTTTTGTTATAAAAACAAATACTGTGCATAGCTTTAACACGACACATTTGGCTATGGACGTTATAGCATATCATCCTGATAGTGATGTCGGAATGACTGATGTGGATCATCCCATGATTAATAGAACAATCATTAATGGCATTAGTGCTTCTAAGATTAACGATAAACAAACAAGATAATGATTTTGCATTGGTTATTTTTTCTTTATAAACCGTAAAAATTTTAGCGTCCTGTCAATTACCCACAGTATAAGTGCGGGGACAAGGAATCGAACCTTGGTAGGCACTAAGCCGTCAGCTCTTGAGGCTGATCCATTTGACCGCTCTGGCATCCCCGCGTGAAATTATGGGGTTCTTTATTTGTTTATAAAACTTGATGTTGGTAGAAATAGGAAAACTTTATTTATCTGTGTCACGTGGATTGGTTATGGATATTTTAACTCTCAATAAAAAGGCTTGGGATAAGATTGGAAGAAAAACTGCTTCTCCGTATTTTAGATACAAAAAGTATGCACAACTTTTTGATTTATTTTGTAAGAAACTTCCAAAAGCTGCTGCTGTTCTTGATTTTGGTTGCGGTCCTGGAGTTCCGTTTACAAGGGAATTAGTGAAGAATGGTTTTGTTGTTACTGCTATTGACATTTCAAGTGAGATGATTAAAGCTGCTAAAAATAATGTGCCAAATGCAAGATATGTGAATATTTCAATGACTAATATTGATTTTAAGAACAAGTTTGATGGTATTTTTTCTGGATTTACAATGCTTTGTCTTGATCCTAAGAATTTTAAAATCGCGGCAAAGAAAGCTGTTCAATCGTTGAAAAGCGGTGGTTTTTTCTTTTTGGCGCTTAATGAACCTGGTCCTGACGGGCATGATGAAACGGAGAGTATAACAGAGATTATGGGTCAAAAAATGTACAGTCGGCCTTATAGTGAAAATGAAATAAGACGTGTTTTTTCTAAGTTGAAAATGAATGTGGTTAAGGTTGTAAGAGAAACTGTTACTTCTCAAGCTTATGGGGTAGAACATACATTGCTCGTTCTTTTGAGGAAGAATGGATAACTACAAACAAGTAACGATTGCTTCGTATGATCAGTTTGCTTCTTCGTTTGCTCAGAAGTTTAACAATTTGACTGATTTGCTTCGTCGTTCTGAGTTTTCTTGTTTCTTGCAGGCGTTGCCGGGTAAGAGAGTTTTGGATGTTGGTTGTGGTGCTGGTGATCATGCATTATTTTTTCAGCAGCAGGGCTTGCAGGTCACAGCTATTGATCTTTCTTCAGCGATGGTGCGTCTTGCTTTGCAGAAGGGTGTTGATGCTCGTGTCATGGACTTGGAGAACTTATTATTCCCTAATAATTCTTTTGATGGTATTTGGGCAGTTACGTCGTTGTTGCATGTTCCTAAGAATAGTTTGCCTGCGGTTATTAAGCAGTTGCATGCGTTGTTGCGTGAGCGTGGTGTGTTGTATGTTTGTGTGAAGGAGGGTGTTGGTGAGAGAATGGTTGTTAAGGATGGTGAGGGTGATCGGTTTTTTGCTTTTTGGCAGCGTGAAGAATTATTATCCTTGTTTGAAAATTTTGAGCGTTTAGTTTTTCGTGAGGAACGTGTCGTTCTGGGTAATGCTGTTTTCTTACAATTCTTTTTTCGTAAGAAATAGTTTTTCGGTTTATAAAAGCAAACCTTTATATAGGTTTTTTTGTTATAATCTGGTATTAGTCGTTAAGTTAAAAACATGAAAAGAGGCTGCAAAAGTGGTGTCTGTAATGAATAGTAAATGGTTGATGCTTGTTCTGATGTTAGTCTTGTGTTCTATGGGTGTTGCTGCTGCTACTGCTGCTGCTACTCCTGTTATTACTGTTTCTTCTCCTCCTGTTGGTGCTAATCTTACGGTGAGTAATGGTACTTCTACTTCTATTGTTGTTGGTGTTACTGTTGTTGTTAATGCTTCTACTAATATTTCTAATGTTACTGTTT
>DATDVL010000032.1:0-8657 GCA_035290025.1 Candidatus Nanoarchaeia archaeon | reverse complement strand
TGCCATCCTTCTTTATTACCAAGTGTTGCTGCAGTTGCGAATCCCATGATTGCAGGCAAATTTTCTGTTCCTGGTCTGATGGCGTGTTCTTGTCCTCCTCCTTTCATGAGGGGTTGTAGTTTTGTTCCTGCTTTGATGTAGAGTGCTCCTATGCCTTTGGGTCCGTGTATTTTGTGGCTGCTTAAGGTCATGAGGTCAACGTTGAGGTTTTTGACATTGATAGGTATTTTAGTATAGCTTTGTGTCGCATCAATGTGGAGTAAGGCATTTCCTTTTTCTTTGCTTAGTTCTTTGATGTCTTGAAGTGTTCCTATTTCGTGGTTGCCGTGAATAATACTAATAAGCTGAGTGTTTTTGTTGGCGTTTTTCGCTAATTGTTCAGGTGTGATAATACCTTCAGGTGTTACCGGTAGGAAGGTTAAAGAGTAACCTTGTTTGTGTAACCATTGTGCGGGTTCTTTGACGCTGGGGTGTTCTATGCTGCTGATAATGAGTTCTTTTGTTGCTTGTTTCAGCATGCTTCCGAGAATTGCTAGGTTGTTGCTTTCTGTTGCTCCGCTGGTAAAAATGATTTCTTCGGGTTGTGCGTTGATAGTTTTTGCTATGTTTGCTCGTGCTTCTGCTAATTGTTCTGCTGCTTCTTTTCCTTTTCTGTGAATGCTTCCCGGGTTGCCATAGTAGGTGTGGTAGGCTTGCCGGAGTGTTTCTTCTACTTCAGGCGCTAGTGCTGTTGTTGCTGCGTTGTCTAAGTAAATCATAAGTTGTCGAATCCTTGTTGTTCTATTTGGTCAATTATCTCTTTATTTCCTTTTTTAATTATTTTTCCTTCTTTGAGTACGATGACTTCGTCAGGTTCTAGGTAGTGTAAGAATTTGTTGTAGTGGCTTATGAGTAGGACGCCGATGTTGTTTTCCTTGATAGTCTTTTTGAGCATAGTTGCTATAGTTTTCATGGCTTCACTATCTAAACCGCTGTCAATTTCATCAAGGATGGCATATTTTGGTTTTAAAATGTGAAGTTGTAGTGCTTCCATTTTTTTCTTTTCTCCTCCGCTGAATCCTTCGTTGAGGTGTCGTAAAGCAAACTCTTCTGGTATGTTGAGTTCGTGCATGGTTGTTTTGAGTTGGTTGTAAAAGTCCATGACGTGAGTGTCTTTTCCTGTTTGTGCTTTTACTGCTAGTCGTAAGAAATTATTGACCGTTACTCCAGGTATGGCGGGTGGGTGTTGGAATCCTAGGAATAGTCCTTTTTTTGCTCGTTGGTAGGTTTTGAGTGGTGTGATATCTTCGTTGTTGAGAATGATGGTTCCTTGGGTGAGTGTATAGTCAGTGTTGCCTGCGAGTGTTTGTGCGAGGGTGCTTTTTCCTGATCCGTTCGGTCCTAAGAGCGCGACTATTTTTCCTGCAGGTATAGTCAGGGTAATGTTTTGCAAAATATTTTTCTCTTGAAGATTAATGTGTAGATTTTGTAGTTGTAGGCTCATGGTTTTCTCCGTTGTTCATAGAGGTAAATGCCTCGGTGGAGTGCTTTGATGATGAGTGTTGCACATTTTATTCTTCCAGGTCCTACGTTGACGCCTAATTGTTTGGTCACGTCTTCTTGTGCTAGTTTTTTTGCTTGGGTGAGTGTTTTTCCTTTGAGATATTCTGTCATGAGTGATGCTGCGCTTTGGCTGATGGCGCATCCTTTTCCTTCAAATTTTATGGTTGCTATTTTTCCGTTAGTAATGGTTAGGGTGAGGTGTATTTCGTCTCCGCAGAGTTGGTTGACTTCTTGGTAGTCGATGTCTGCGTTAGTAATTATTCCTTTATTTTTTGGGTTTTTGTAGTGTTCCATGATGTGTTCTTGGTAGAGTTCTTCTAGCATGTGAAGTGCCTCTTGATGGTTTGTAGTTTTTCTGTTAGTTGTTGTAGGTCTTCTTCTGTATTGTAAATGTAGAAACTTGCTCGTGTTACTGCGGATGTTTTAAAATGGTTCATGAGTGGTTGGCAGCAGTGGTGTCCTGCGCGTACTGCTATGCCATACATGTTGAGTGCTGTTGCTAAATCATGCGGGTGGATGTTGTCGAGGTTGAAGCTGATGATGGGGAGTTCTCCTTGTCCGTAAATGGTGATATACGGTAGTTCTGCTAGTTGTTGGTGTGCTTTTCTGCTGAGTTTTTTTTCGTAGTCGTAAATGGTGGTCATGCCTTTCTTTTTGAGATAGGTGAGTGCTGCTGTTATGCCTGCTATGCTTCCTATGTTGGGTGTTCCTGCTTCGTGTTTTGCGGGTATGTCGTTCCATGTTGTCTTTTGTAGTCCTACGTTTTTTATCATGCCTCCTCCGAGGTGGTAGGGTGCTAGGTGTTCTAAGTGTTCTTCTTTGCCGTAGAGTATGCCTGTTCCTGTGGGTGCTAACATTTTTTGTCCGGAGAGTGTGTAATAGTCTACGTCGAGTTGTTTGAGGTTTACGGGCATGCTAGGTGTTGCTTGTGCTCCGTCGACGATGATAAGTGTGTTGTTGTCGTGTGCAATCTTGGTTATGTTTTTGATGTCGTTTATTTTTCCGGTGACGTTGGATGCGTGGCTGATGGCGAGTATGCGTGTTTTTTTGGTGAGTGCTTGTGCTATAGTTTCTGTATTAATATTTCCTTCAGGTGTGAGCGGTAGTGGTGTGAAAGTATGCCCATAGTGTTTGCTGAGGTGTTGCCAGGGTACAAAGTTGGAATGGTGTTCTAGTTGTGTAGTGAGTATTTCGCTTTTTTTCGGTAAGGAAGGTAATAGCCCGTAGGCGACAATGTTAAGTCCGTGGGTTGTTCCTGTGGTGTAGACTATTTCTTGTGGTTTTGTGGTGAGGAATTTCGCTAGGTGTTCTCGTGTATGTTCGTAGATTTCTGTTGCTTCTATGCCAAGTTGGTGTACTGCTCGGTGTACGTTGCTGTTGTGCTTTTTGTAGTAATCGTCTACTGCTTGTAGGACTGTTGTTGGTTTTTGTGTTGCTGATGCGTTGTCTAAGTAGATAAGTGGGTAGGTCCCTATTTTTCTTTTGAGGATGGGGAAGTCTTTTTTTATGTTATTCATGGTCGTTCCTCGATGAGTGTTCGTAGTGTTGTTGCTAATGCTTGGTCATTAATATTGGCAAGTAGTGGTTCGTAGAATCCTTTGATAAGGGTGGTGGTTGCTTCTTCTTCTGTTAGTCCTCGTGATTGTAAATAGAAGAGTTGTTCTTGTTCTAGTTGTCCTACGCTGCTGGCGTGACTGCATTGGACGTCGTTGTTGTGGATGGCAAGTTCTGGTATGTTGTAGGCTTCAGCATCATCCAGTATGATTGTTTTCATGTCTTGGTGTCCTTCTGCGTTGAGCGCTTGTTTGTTGATGGTGATGAGGCAGGTGTTTTTGTTTTTTGCTTTGTTTTTGAGTATGCCTCTTCCGATGATCATGCTTCTGGTGTTTGCTGCTGCGTGTTCTATGAAGGTGTTGATACTGCTTTTGTCATCGTTTTTTCCGTAGGTGAAGTTGGTGACGTGTGCGTTTGCTTTTCTTCCTAAGAGGTTTATTTCTTGTCGTACGTCAAGGTTTTTTTCTTCTTCATTAGTGATATGGTAGTAATCAAGGTTTGCTCCTTCTTGGAGGTTGATGGTGATGGCTATTTTTCCTTTGCTGATGATGGTTGCTTTCTTGTTTTTCATGATGACAAACGTTCTCATAGTTGGTTCTTTGATAATGATGGGTTCCTCTGTGTCTGTGGTTATTTGTATAGTTTCCATGGTCATTATCCTATGCTGTTTTCCATTTCTAGTTCTATCAGCCTGTTGAGTTCTACGGCGTATTCTAGGGGTAGTTCTTTCATGATAGGTGCTACGAATCCGGTGACGACGAGTTTGAGTGCTTCTTCTTCTGTTAAGCCACGGCTTTGTAAATAAAATATTTTTTCTGGGTCTATTTTTCCTACGGTTGCTTCGTGGCCGATGGTTGTTTTGCTTTCTTGGATGTCCATGATAGGTATAGTATTAGAAATGCTTTGTTCGTCGAGGATGATGGCGTCGCATTGTACATGGCTTTTTGCTCCTGTCGCTCCAGGGTTTATTTTGACAATGCCTCGGTAGGTATTGATGCCTCCGTCTTTGCTGATGCTTTTACTTTTAATGATACTAGTAGTGTTTTTTCCTATATGGTAGACTTTTGCTCCTACGTCTTGTTCTTGTCCTTTTCCTGCATAAGCTATGCCTAAGTGTTCTGCTTTGCTGTTTGCTCCTTTGAGTATGGTGCAGGGGTAGAGCATGCTTACTTTGCTTCCTGCGTTGCCGCCGACCCATTCCATGATGCCTTCTTCGTCGACGATGGCTCGTTTTGTGTTGAGGTTGTAAGTGTTTTTGCTCCAGTTTTCTACGCTAGAATAACGGAGTCGTGCTTTTTTGTGGACAAAGAGTTCTACACATCCTGCGTGTAATGCACTGGTGGTGTAACGGGGGCTGGAGCACCCTTCGACGTATTGCAGCTCTGCTCCTTCATCAACAACGATTAACGTGTGTTCAAACTGTCCTCCTTTTTCTATGTTCATGCGGAAGTATGCTTGTAATGGCAAATCTACTTTTACTCCTTTGGGTACATAGATAAATGATCCTCCAGACCAACATGCTCCATGCAGTGCTACAAACTTATGTAAAGTTGGTGGTACGCAGGAAGTCATGAAATATTTTTTTACTAATTCTGGGTGGTTGTGTACTGCTTCGTCCATGTCTTCAAAGATGACGCCTAGTTTTTCCAGGTCTTCTCGTAGTTTGTGGTAGACTGCTTGGCTGTCAAATTGGCTTCCTACGCCTGCTAATGCTTTTTTTTCTGCTTCGGGTATGCCTAGTCGTTCGAATGTATTTTTTATTTCTTCTGGCACGTCTTCCCATCGTCTCGCGTTGGGTGTTGCTTCAGGTAATGAGTAGTAAGCTATAGTATTCATGTCTAGTTCTTTCAGACTTGGCCCCCAGGTGGGTAGTTGTAGTTGTCTATAAATTTGTAGTGCGTGAAGTCTTTTTTGTAGCATCCATTCCGGCTCGTTTTTACTTTTGCTGATGTTTCTCACGACTTCTTCGTCTATTTTTCCTTCTTCGCTCACGTGAATATAGGCAGTGTTGGTTCTTTGCCCGAACATGGTGTCCAGATTGTCGTTCATTGTTTTTGTAGTTCCTTGTCTTTCATGATGCATAATTGTCCATCATCTGTTTGTACCCAGTAGGCTACTTCGTCAGTGTTGTATTCTTTTCCTTCGTCAATAATAACACCTTTTTCGTAGCGTTCATATTGTGGTATATACCATCGTACGTTGTCCCCTTTTTTGAATCTTTTTTGCAGTTGTGTCATGGTTTGACCTCCACGAGTTGTTCTATAAAACAGGCGTCGCATCCTTTCGGTAGGTTTTTGCTTACTTGTCGGTGGATGTCGCAAATGGTTTTGCTTGTTTTAATGTGTTGGATGATGGTTTGTATGATCCTGATGACATCAGTGGGTGTTTTGATGGTTGTTGCTGCTTGTCGTATTTCTCGTTCTAGATAAGCGGGGAAGGTGATGGTGTGTGCTCGTTTGTTGTTGAGGTATTGGCTGACGGTTGATGCTTGTATACTGAGGAGTTCTGCTATGTTTTTTTGTGGCATGCCTTGGTGTTTTAATGCTTGTGCTAGTGATTTTCTGATAGTGGGTATGATATAGAATACTTCTACTTCTTGGGGTTGCATCAGGCTTTGTAACATAGTTCACTATGGTGAATTTTGATTTATAAAAGTTATGCACACCAGGAAATAACTACTAATACATAACAACAAAAGAAAGATTTATATAGGGATATGCATAACGAACAGGCTATGGTTTACGTAGGAACTCGAGATACAAAATGGCTAGCTGATGTCCCAAGGGCAGAGCTTCATTGTTTAGGAGTGCAAGGAATGCTGTTTCAACCTGAAAAAGCGACACAGACAGTACTGCTTTACAGAGTTGATAAAAAGGTGGTAGTAGTTATGGGTACAGTTGATGTTGGTTCTTATATTCAAGGTTTGGCAAAAGGAAATATAGATGTCACGATTCAGCAAGGTCCTGTTGGTAGTTTAAATCCTTACAATCTAGGAATAGGTGAAAAATTAGAGGAAATAGTTTGTCCGCCTATAGACACCCAATTAATGCGTCATCTTCAAGAAGAGGGCATTACAGCACCAGTGGTATGGTGGGGAAATGATGGAAAACAAAGCAGTGCAAGATTAGGTTCAGATAACGAAGAACCTATAGATGAGTTTATCCGATTAGAATATGACCCTGGTCCGCGAGGGACTACTCCTGTTATAGACTTCGAAATACCTCCACAAGAAGAACTATCAGATGACGACCCAGATGGTTTAAGAATTATTTTAGGAGGAGGCAGATTAAAATATCTACCCAGACAACAGGGGCCAAAACAAACTCCAATAAAAGATAGAATTGTAGACCCTAAACTAAAAAAGATGTTTGAAGAAATAGACAAAGCATTTGGTAAAAAGAAGTAGTTCTTAAAAAATTTTATACACCTAATATTTTTCTGAGTTCTTCTGGTGGTTTCCATGGCGGGTTGAAAGTTAGTTGTAAGTCGATAGTTTTTATCTTCGTGCCTTGGGTGAGTGCTTGTTTGATGTCGTCCATGAGTTGTGGTCCGTAGGGACATTGTGGTGTTGTTAAGGTCATGAGGATAGTTATTTTTTCTTTGGTGATGGTTATGTCTCGTATGAGTCCTATAGTCCAGATGTCTATCCATATTTCTGGGTCTTTGACAGTTTTTAGTATGTCTATGACATTATCTTTGGTGACCATAAGCTTTTTCTAGCAGGTTCTTCTTTTAAGGTTTATGTACTATGATTTTATTGCTGCTGGGTATGACAAGTTGTATGAAGAAGAGCAGATTGCTAAGCTAAAGAATATAACAAAGTACTATACGTGTAAAGGTTTAATTTTGGATGTGGGTGCGGGTTCGGGTGTTTCTTCTCGTTTTTTTGCTTCGCAGGCAAGGGTTATTGCTCTTGATACTTCCGAGGAGCTGCTATCTTTATATGAAGGTGAAAAAGTTGTTGCTCGTGCAGAGTCTTTGCCGTTTCGTGATCATATTTTTGATGCAGTCGTTTCGGTTACTGCTTTACATCATGCTGATTTTAAGCAAGCGCTCAGAGAAATCAAGCGTGTCGTTAAGCCTAATGGTCAGATAGTATTATCATTGTTAAAATTAGGTAAGAATACTCCTGTTCGTTTGAAGGGTTTTCAGAAATTGGATAATGGTAAAGACTGGTTATTTATTCGGAAGATTTTTCTGTAGTTATTTCCGTGAGTTCTGGTTTTCCTCCGCAGCTGCAGGTTCCTAGCCATCCGCAGGTTCCTTTGCAGACGCCTTGATCTCCTTCTTGTTTTTTGTCTTTGCAGCAGCTCATGTTAGTCGCTCCTTCCGCAGCTGCATTTTCCGTAGGCTGAGCATGTTCCTCTACATTTGTAGTCTGCTCGTTGGTTTGCTGCTTTGAGTGCAGGGTATACTATAGGTAATGAAGTTTCCTGAGAATAACTTGTTCCTGTTGTGTAACGGGTTGTTTCGTAAGTTGATGGGTTAGTGTAAGTGTTCATAGCGTAGGTGTTGAGGAAATGCTTTATTAATATTGTGAATTAATCAAACATGCCGCCGAAGGTGTTGTTTGATGGGGGGTTATGAGTGTTTGTTTCTGCTGCTTGTTTTTTTTCTTCTCGTCGTTTTCTGAAGATGGTTGTTTCTCCGTGGCTGTGGAATCTGTTGAGGTCTTCTGTTTGTAGTGTTGGGTAGTGTTCTGTTCGTGTTCTTCGTGGTGCTGGTTGGTAGCGGTTTCTGGTGAGATCTCGTTGTAGTTGTTCTTGGAGTAAAGGGTCTATAAATTCGTTGTGGTCGTGGTCGTCATGTGCATGGTAGCTTTTTCTCGTGGTGTTCATGATAGGTGTAATTTTTTTGGTCATGATAATAAAGAGTAGGACGAATACGAAGAGTCCAAGAATGACGTAGTAGACCCAGCTATAGTCTTTCTTTTCTTGTCCTTCAATGTTGACGTCGTTGAATGTTTTTTCTCCAACGTTGACCGTGTAGGCGCCTGTCGGTGTTCCTGATGCAAGATTGATAGTGTCGCTTTCTCCAACGTCAAGGTTGATATTTCTCACAATATTAACAGGTCTGTCAAATCCTTCAAGGGTTACTTTGAGTGGTTCTTTGTAGGGTACGTTGCCCGTGTTAGTAATGGTGAGGCTGTTTCCTTGGAGTTGGTAGTCTAAAGTTTTTATTTCCTTGACGTAAAAGTTTTGTTCTTGTTCGTCAATGCTGCTTTTCGCTAGTATTTTCCAGTTGCCCGGTGGTGCCTGTTTGGGGAGGGTGTAGCTTTGTTGTGTTCCTGAAGTTATGGTGTCTTGGTGGAGTTTGTTGCCTTTTGCGTCCGTTATAGTAATGCTAATGTCTTCTTTGTAGAGGTCTTCTCCTTGGTCTAATATTTTTGCTTCGTAAGTTATTTCTTTTTCTGGTGCGAAGGTTCCTTCTTGGAGTAGGAAATGCAGTGTGGTAGGTACAGCATCAACAGTATAAGTACCTGTAGTGGTTCCAATGTTCCCATAAGTATCTTTTGCAGTGATGGTGAGTGTGTGCTCTCCTGTAGCTATCTGTTGGGGGAG
>DATDVL010000031.1:0-42135 GCA_035290025.1 Candidatus Nanoarchaeia archaeon | reverse complement strand
GCCTGTGATGCTTGATGCTATTTTTTTGTTGATAATTAGATTAAGTCTATCAAGGTGTTTGAGAAAGCTGGTGTCTATCATCGTAATAATTTCTTTATGACATCATCTTCTTTGAGGTTGTTTCTTTCTGCTTCGAAGCTGAGGATGAGTCGGTGTCTAAGTACGGCGGGTGCCATGGCATTGATGTCTTCTTTGCTGACATATTTTCTTCCTGCTAATAATGCGTGTGCTTTTGCTGCGAGTATAAGTCCTATGCTTGCTCGCGGGCTTGCTCCTATTTCTATCAAATCTTTTTTGTTTCTGCTTGCGTTGACAATGTCGACAACATATTTTTTGAGGTCATTGGCTACAGGTACTTCTCGTACGAGGCTTTGCATGGCGAAGAGGTGTTCTTTTTTTATGATGGATGTGAGTTTTGCTGGTTCCACTCCTTCTGTGTATTTAGTAATGATGTCTAGTTCTTCTGTGTAGCTGGGGTAGTCTGTTCGTATTTTGAATAAGAAGCGGTCTGCTTGTGCTTCTGGTAAATAGTTTACTCCTTCTTGTTCTATGGGGTTTTGTGTTGCGAGTACGAAGAATGGTGGTTCTAGTTTGAATGTTTGTTTTCCTACAGTTACTTGTCGTTCTTGCATTGCTTCTAATAAGGCAGATTGTGTTCTTGGTACTGCTCGGTTTATTTCGTCGAAGAGTATGATGTTAGCAAATACTGGTCCTGGCTCAAAGCGGAATTCTTTTTTTCCTGCGCGTTCTTCTAGGAGGTAGGTTCCAGTAATGTCTGATGGCATTAAATCAGGTGTTCCTTGTATTCTTGAGAATTTTAGGTCCATGAGTGCTGCGATGGTTTTGACGCAAAGTGTTTTTGCTAGTCCAGGTGCTCCTTCAAGTAAGGCATGGTTATCCGTGAGTATGGCGATGATGATTTGTTTGAGTGTTTCTTCTTGTCCGACGACTACTTTTGCTGCTTCTTTCATTATTTTTGCTATGATTTGTTGTACTTCTTCGACGGTTTTCATGGTCTTTCTTAGGAATAGGTATGGTTCTTTATAAAGTTTGTTGAGCTTTTTTTGTGCGGTAAATTTTTATAGGCCTTTTCTTTATTATAGAGTATGTCGTTTGCTATTTTTAGTGGTATAAGGCGTTTTCATCAACAGTGTAATAGATATTTTTCTGAGCCAAGTCACTTTTTTTGTGCCATGGTTGTAGCTGCTGTTATTGCTTTGCCTGCTGCTGCGATGTTGGTGACTGCTGAAGTTAATCCTGTGGTTGCTTTGCAAAGGTATGCTGCTATTTCTGCTGATAGTCGTAGTCGTTATAAACGTCAGGGGGAATTAGAAGCTGCAATTTTTGGTAGTAGGGGTTTTGTTGATAGTAATAAGGATGGTCGTATTTCTGATGCTGAGCTTTTAGCTGCTTACAAGATTATTGGTAAGTCTCCTGAGATGGTTTTTCCCCCGTTGACGCTTGATGATTTAGAACATATTGCTGCTTACTATAAGTAGTTATTTGCTGATTTCGTTGAAGTATTTCTTGACTATTTCTTCGTCGTCTTTCGCAAGTTTTTTCTCGATGTAGGCGCTGTCTGCTTTTCCTTGAAGTTCTTCTTCAGTAGGGTAGCGTCCGTTGAAGTTGAGTTGGCTTGCTGCTTTTTGTTTATTATAGTCTAAATTGCCGTCTGCGGTGTTGATACCAAGGTCGAGGAATTCGTTTCCGTAATCAACGATGCTTTCTTCTCCGTAGATGTTGTCATCTCCTTCTTGGATCGCAATATCAATTTCTCCTAAATCTTTTTGGTTACCCGTGACGTAGTTCCCTAGGTCTTGGATGAGGAGGTTGGCGTCAAAGAGTTGTACGTTCATTGCTGCGATGAATACGATGCCGAAGGCTATGACACCAAGTAATACCATTTTGTAGGTGCTTTGGAGTGGTGCGAGGAACATGCTCGTGCGTATCATTTTCATTTCTTTGATGACTTCTTGGTGGAGTTGGTTGACGATGATGTTATCTTTGTTGATGTTGTCTGCTGCTGTTCGTAGTTTTTCTTTGAGGAGTGGTACGCGTTGTTCTACGTCTTGGTATTTGATGCTTTTCAGGTTTTTTCTTGTAAAGTATATTGCTGCGATGATAGTGGGTAGGGTACTATAGTACCAAGGTAGGTTAGTAATTGTAGTAATAAAATAAATGACAAGGAAGGTGAGTAGGGTGTTGATGGTTATGGTATAGAGTCGTGAGAGAAGTAATGCTCGTCGTAATTCTCCTAGTGCTTTTTCTATGGTTTTCATGGGTTTTCTAGATCGTCGATGCGGTCGCGTAGTTTTCTGTTTTCTTTTTCTAGGCTTTCTTTTTGTTCTTGGAGTTGTTGTAACTGTTGGTTGATTGTTGCTATAGTCTCTTCTAGTTGTTCTTTGTCTTGTTCTAATGTTGCTACGTCGTTTTTTACGTCTTGGTATTGTGTTTCCAGATCATCTTTTCCTGCTTCTGTGATAGTGAGTCGTGATTGTTTGTCTTGTAGTTCATTTTCTTTTTTGGTGATGGTTTCATAGGCTGAGTTGAGTTCTGCTATTTTATTTTGTACTTGGGTGTTGAGTGTTTTGAATTTTGTTTGGTAGAGGAGTGTGAGCCCTACGATGATGAGGATGCATACGACAACGAGGATGACGATGCTGATACTAGCATCTTTTTGTATGAAATCTCCTTTGATGCCTTGTCGGAGTTCTTTTATTGCTGGCGGTGTGGTTTTAGTTTTTTGTTCTGCTTGTCGTTCATGCATGGTTTCCAGTTTTTTTTCGTATTGTTCTAACTTTTTGAGTCGTCGTTGGATGAGGAATTTCTTGATGGGGTTCATTTTTTCTTTTGTTCCATGTTTTTGTTTATATCCTTATCTGTGCTACTGCTGTTTTATTGCGTTTGTTATTTTCAATGATTTTTCTGATGAATAGTTCTATGATGTAGAGTGCGAGTGCTATCCCTAGGATGAGCCAGCTGTAATAGTTTTTCTTGTCGATGGGTTGTTTGCTTTGGTTGATGATAGTTTGTAGGATGTCTTCTAGGTCGTCAGCGTGGAATTCTTTACCTCCGGTGATGCTTCTAATAGTTTCTAGTTCTGGGTTGATGCCGATGTTTTCGTATTCTCGTGCGTAGTTGACCGCGTAGCGTGCTCCGAGTAATTCTTGGATTCCAGTGTTTTGTGGGATAATAGTTGCTTGGTAGAGGTTGTTGTCTACTTTGTAGAATGTTATGCCTGTTGCTTCAGGTATGTTTTCTTGTTTTGCAGTGATAGTTGTTGTTTCGTTAAGATAGGTATCGGGTATGCTTATGTAGCGTTGTACGTTTCTTTCTGGGTCTCCGATGAGCCAATTGATCATGCGTGTGATAATGATGTTGTTTTCGTTGCTAATGAGTTGTCCTGCGTAGGCTGTTCCGTCGTCGGTCGTGAGTGCTGCTATTCTTCCTAGTCCGTAGCGCCATACAGTGATGAGTGGGTTTCCTGCGTCGGTTGTTGCGAGGAGTCGTGCTGTTGTTTTTGGTAGTACTTGGTTGTAGCCGTAAATTTCTGGTGTGTTTTCTAGGTCTTGGGTGATGAAGTGGTTTTTGTCAAGAAGTATCATGGTGTAACTGCTTCGTTGTTCTGGGTTTCTTTCTGGGTCTCCGAATAAGATGTTAATACGTTGGGGTGCTTCGTTTCCTCGGAAGTAGGTCCCTCCTGATAATTTGCTGACATCTTTGAGGTATTGTTGTCCGTAACGGTAAGAATCTACTTGTTTGTCGTGGTCTGTTGGTCGTTCGTCGTAACCGACGCCGATGAGGTATACTTTGATACCTTGGTCGTTTGCTTGTTGTACAAGTGATGCTGCTAGTCCGAATCCTCCTGATTTTCCGTCGCTGATGATGACAATATTTTTTCCCCCAGTTGTTCCTTCAAGCATGTTTATACTTTTTTGTATCCCTACGGGGATGTACGTGTTGCCAATGTCGATAAGGCTTCGTATTTTCTTCTTGAGTTCTTCTTTTTTCGGTCCGAGGGGTGTGAGTTCGCTGACAGTATATGGCTGGGTATTGAAGGCGATGAATCCTACGTTGCTTTCGTCGTTAACATTGTCTATCGCGCTCAGTGCTAGTGCTTTTTCTACGTCTTCTGCTAGTTTTTCTCCGAATGCTTGGCTGGTACTTTTGCTTATGTCCATGGCAATGATAAGATTTGTTTTTTCTCCTTCTGGTTCTGCTGCTCCTACAATAACAGGTAAGAGTGTTTCTATGCTGCTTCCTTGGTAGTTGCCTTGTTCGTAGCTGTTTTGTCCTCCAATCATGGCGAGTCCGTTGCCTTCGGTGACGAAGGTGCGTAGTGTGCTCTGGTAAATTTCAAGTTGTTCTGCAGGGATGTCGTTAGTGATGACTGCTAGTGTTTCTGGTGGTAGGGTTTCTAGATTGTTGAAGGTGTGTACTTGGTAGAGTTTCGTGAGGAGTGGTGTGAGTGGTGATTCTTTTTGTGTGTAGTAGACAATGACAGGTTTTGGGATGACTTTGACGTTTTTGTAGTAGATATTATTTTCTGGGAAGTAGTCTGATTCTGCTATGCTTGCGGTGAGTGTGTGGTAGCCTTCGAAGAATACTTTGCTGATGATGAATTCTTTTTGTTTTGTGTTTTCGTCAAGGATGGTTTCTCCGTCGAGGGTTATGGTGATGTGTCGTGCTTGTTCTGGTTGTGTGCTTTGTATGATTATTTTGAAGATGGCTTCTACTTCGCTACTTACTTTGTCTGGTCCTATGATGCTGATGCTGCTGTCTCGGTTGATGGTTGTTAATGCCAGAGTGTTGATACTGGTATTAATCTTTGCTGCTTGTAGTGCCACGTCACTAAGGGTTGTTCCGTAGTTGTTGTTGCCGTCGCTGATGAGGAGTATGCTTCCTCCGTGTTCTAGGCTGTTGAGGACGCTGTCGCCAATATTGCTAGTACTGCTAGTCCCTAAGTGTGTGGTGTGTACTTCTACGAGGTCTTGCAGGTTTTCTTCAAGGGTGGTTATTTCTTCTTGATTAAATAGGTGCATGGAACTGGAGTTGTCAATAAGGATGGTTACGGTGGGGTCTCCTGTTGTAACATCTTGTTCATAGGTGTGCGGTCCGCTTAAGGCGAGGAGTAATAGTCCTGTGATAATTGTTTTGGTGAGGATGATGAGTGCTCTGCTTCCTCGTGGGAGGTGTTCTTGTCTGGTAATATTCTTATTGATGTAATAAAGGTAGAATATGAACATGGGTATAATTAAGAGCAGGACCCATGGTCGTTCAAAACTGAGTGTTGTGAGGTCTATCATTTATAGTTCTCCTCGTTGTTTGATGATAATAGTCTCTGCAATGAAGAATAGGATGATGATGATAAGCAAATAATTTTCTAGAGGGAGGTGTACTTCTTCTTGTACGGGTTCAAGGTGGAAATCATTATTTTTTTCTTCTGTGTTTTCTTCCCCATTAATATTGCTTTCTGCGTCACTGAGGAGGTTTGCGCTGATGCTTTGTCCTTGGTAGGTGTAAATACCTGTTTTTTCTAGGTAGAGTGTTGTGGTTGTGGTAGTGGTGGTGGGTGTTTTCACAGTGGTAGGTTCTTCAAAGATGATGAGTTCTCCTGTTTTTTTGTTGAGTGTTCGTAAGTCTTGTTGGTTCGTTAAGTAATTGATAGTGTTTTTCCAGAAGAGTGGGTAGTTCGGGCTGAGTTTGAAGTCTGCTGTTTCGTCGAGTAGTCCATAGTAGAATATTTTTCCTTTTTCGTAATTTTTGGTGGTGATAATGCTGTTGTTGTTGATGCTGGCGAGGCTGATGCTGTTTTCTAATATTCTTCCTTTGTAGTAGCCGGTTGTGCTTCCGAAGTCTGTGTCTTTGGTGATGCTGTTTAAGTTGTCAATAACTATGCGCTGTCCTTCTTCGCTGTAGCTTTGTAGTCCTACAGGTTGTAATTCTGCAAAGTCTATGTTTCGTGTTGTTTGGTCTGCGTAGATGACGAGTGCTGCTCCTTCACTGATAATATCTTTGATGCTGGTAATGCTCCCCGTGATAAGTTTGTCAGGTGTGACCCCTTGTATAATATAAATTTCATAGTGGTCATCGGGGAAGATGGGCGGTTCGTACAGGTCAACATCTGTTCTGGGTATAGACTGGAGTGCTGCTGTTAAGAATGGTGATGGGCTGTTGCTGATGAGTGCTACGCGGGTTGTTTTTTCTTGTGGCCCGATGATGGTGAAGGTGTTGTCGACTGCTAGATCATCGTTGTTTTTGATGGTGATAGTGTTGACTCCTGTTGGTGTGGGAAAATTGTAGGTTTCTATGCTTTTTCCTTCAACGAAGATACTTTTGCTGTTGCCGTTGATGTCGAGGTTGATGGTTTTTCCTTCGGGTTGATAATTTTTTATGCTTATTCTTGTTTCTGTGTCGTCGATGGTTGCGTCGATAATGCCGTAGTTTTCATGGTTTTGTTCTTTGATGTCGATGAAGTCTACGGTGATGCCTCTGCTGGCGAGAATGTTTTTTGCTATGAGCGGTGGTGTTCCTTCCGTGTTGATGAAGTCGCTGATGGCTATGATCCTTCCTTGCTGTTCGTGTAATAATTCTCCTCCGAGAAGTATGGCGTCGCCTATTTTTGATTTGGTATCTGATGGTTGTATTCTTTGGAGGTATGCTCGTGCTTCGGTTGCTCCTTTGTTTCTTATGCCTATGACTGCGCTTCCTTTGACGAGGATGATAGTGTTGTCTTTTGCTAAGAGTTCTTCTGCTTGTTGAATTATTTTTTCGAATCGTGTTTTGCCATTTTCTTGTACTTGGGTGCTTGCGCTTGCGTCGATGACGAAGACGAGGGTGTCGGAGACCGTGTCCATGTTTGCGGAGAGGTAGGGCATCATGATGCTTGCTGATAGGAGGAGGATGGTTGCTAGTTGTAGCCAGAATAGCCAGTCGAGGCGTAATATTTTAAGGAATGATCGGTGTTTGCTGGCGTTGTCTGCGCGCATGAAGAACATGAGGCTGGGTATGTCCATCGTTGTCGGCTTCGGTCTGATGAGGTAAAGGATGAGAAAGGGTACTAAGCTGAGAAAGGCGTACATTCCTATACTGTTGTCCCACCCAATCGGAAATGGCATGTAAACTTTTTTTGTTTAGAAGTTTATATAGTTTTAGCTGGTTTCGGCTTTGCACATTAATTAGTCCTATTGGCGTGTGACTGCTATTTTTGCACATTTAATAAATTCTGGATTTATGCCGAGTTCGTACATCTCTTGGATGAGGACGCAGATGTTATGGCATAATGCCTTGCACAATATCTCGTTAAACTGACCCGTCTCTGAGCGGCTGTTGAGTGCTTGTCCAAACTTTCTCTTGATCATATGGAAGACTGTCTCGGCATTGCTGCGCTTATGGTAGTGCTGTAGAAATTCTTCGTTGTGTTCATCGAAGTATTTTTTCATCCGCATCCACACGTATGATCCTTTCGCCTTTCCTGTAGAATTCTTCTTGAAGACGATATAAGGCACTGCTCCCAGTCGTGAGGCGGCGTCCATGTTGTCTCGTGAGAGGTAGCCTTTGTCTGCTGATATCTCCTTCATTTCAAAGGTTTTGGATGTTATTTTGATAAGTTCCTGAAATTCTGGAGAGTCGGCATAATAGCCTGGCGTGACTTCAATAGCAGTGATGATATTTGTCTTTACTCCTGACGTTACGTGTGCCTTCTTGTAAATCCTCTTCTTGCTGTTGCTAGCTGCTTGAACATTAAACCATCTTCCGAACAGTGATGTGCTAAAGCCTGAAGCGTCAATAGTAAAGTCCTGCTCTACTTCCTTGAGTGGCGCTCCTGACTGTTCTATCAGGTGCTTGAGTATTTTCATCAGTTCAGGTTCCTTGTAATAATTAAGCAGGGTATTGAAGTGCGGCTTCTTCTTGATGTAACTCTTCGCTACGGCGTGATCCAAGAAGGAAACTGATCTCCTGCTGGACTTCCCAAAATAGGCTCTCAAAACGCAACAGAACAGCATTTCCTTCAAGTCCTTGAAAGGACGACCCTTACCCTGAACGGGAAGCCTGACTTCAATGAGAGTGTCAAGAAGCTCAACTAAGATATCTTGAAATAGTGTAAACTCATTAGTTTGAGACAGGTTGTAAGCCTTCCAGTCTTGCGGATAAGACTTTTTCTTCTGTTTAATATATGATGAATTATTCATTTACATAAGTATAAGACTTATGTATATATAAGTCTTTCTAAAGACGTTAAACATGCAAAGCCCCTTAAATCGATGCATTTAAATAGCCTTTATTCTTAATAAGACTATGAATAAAAGCGTTTCAGCTATTGACTTATTCTGTGGTGTTGGGGGATTAACTCATGGACTTGAGTTAGCTGGAATTAAAGTTGTTGCAGGAATTGATTCTGATGTGTCATGTAAATATGCTTATGAACATAACAATAAAGCCATTTTTATTGAAAAAGATATAACTCATGTTACTGGAGAAGAAATCAATAAATTATATCCTAAAGATTCAGTTAAAATTCTTGTAGGTTGTGCTCCATGTCAAACATTCTCACAACATACAAAAAAAATTAGAAATAGGGAAAAAGACCCAAGATGGAATTTACTTTATCACTTTTTAAGGATCATAAAAGAGTCAAAGCCCGATATTGTTTCAATGGAAAACGTTACTCAACTAAGGAATTATAAAATATTTGAAGATTTCCTCAAAGGATTGAAAGAAGAAGGTTACAATGTAAATTATAAAATTGCTTATTGCCCTCGTTATGGTATCCCCCAAATGAGAAAAAGATTACTCCTACTTGCTTCTAATAAAAGCGAGATTAAATTTATTGAAGAGACACATAAACCAGGCAGTTATATCTCAGTTAAAGAAAAAATCGGGCATTTATCAAAGATATCTGATGGGGGAATTCACAAAAAAGATATGTTACACAGATCATGGAAATTAAGCCCTATAAATAAGATAAGGATTAAGAGTTCTAAACCAGGTGGTTCTTGGTTAGACTGGGATAAAAAAATAAGACTGAATTGTCACAAAAAGAAAGGGGGTGCTACTTACAAAGCTGTTTATGGTAGAATGTCTTGGGATAAACCATCTCCAACGATTACAACTCAATTTTATAGCTATGGTACTGGTAGATTTGGTCATCCAGAGCAGAATAGAGCTATTTCTTTAAGGGAAGGAGCAATTTTACAAACATTTCCTGAAGATTATAGTTTCATTGAAGAAAACAAAGAAATCTCGTTCAATAAAATTGGAAGACATATTGGTAATGCCGTACCAGTAAAGCTAGGCGAAGTAATCGGGAAAAGTATAAAAAGTCATATTCAATCATGTGCTTATGATAAATAATGAAAAACACTATCAAATAACCATAAACCCTCGTATTTTGGAGCTTTTAGGACCAAGCCTTTATACTAATATTTATTATGTTCTTGCAGAATTAATTGCTAACTCATACGATGCTGGGGCAAAAAATGTTTATATCATAGAAAAACAAGACTCAATTACAGTAGAAGATGATGGAAATGGGATGTCTTACAAAGAAGGAGATATTGAAAAATATCTTGATGTAGCAGTTGAGACTAGAAAAACTGAAGAAGAGTCATATGTAACAGGAATGAAGAGAAAAAGGATGGGAAGAAAAGGTGTTGGTAAATTAGCTGCATTATCAGTTTCAGAAAATGTGCTTGTGATGACGGTGAAAAATAATGAAAAGTCAGGATTTGTTTTATCAAGACATGTTGAAGAGGATAACATGTTAAAGCCTCTGAATGATGAAGAAATCAAGTTTAATTTTGTTAAGAAAGATGGGACTTCAATTGTAATGACAAATCCTCAATATGGTTTACATAAGAGCGCAAAGGCGATTAAGAAAAACCTTCTTAAGATATTCCCATTGATAAATGAAAATTTTAAGATACACATAATAACACGTTTAGATGAGATATCAATCCAAAATTTTGATAAAGAGATGATTGGAGATCTTTGTGCCTTAATAATTCTAGGAAAAGAATATCATGATCTGGCAGAACATTTTAAATTAGATATTATTGAAGACGAAAAAGAAATAACTAATGAAGTAATAAAAAAAGAAGACGCAGTTCTAATGAGACTCCCACTTAAAAATAAATATGGGGTGCAAAAAGAGTACATTTTAGAAATAAAAGGTTGGATAGGTGCTTATAAAACTACTAGAGATAGGAAAAATGATCCAAATGATTTCCCAGATAATTTCATTTCGATTATATCACGTGGAAAATTAGGGGAATATAACATTCTTCCTGTAGTAGGTAAAAATAAGCTATCTGAAGTTTATATTGTTGGACAATTACACATAGATTTACTTGAGGAAACAGAATTGCCAGACATATCTTTAAGCAATCGCCAAGGTTATAAAACTGATGATCCCAGATACCAAAAGGTTATTTCCTATGTAAGTGAAACACTTCTTCCACAAATTATTGATATGAGAACGATTTATGCTGCGCATAAAAAAGACGAAAAAGATAAGGAAAAAAATGAACTTCAAAAGAAAAATGAAGTAGAACTAATAAGAAAAATTGATGAGTATACCAAAACAGTCTCAACAGGGGCAGCAGAAAAGCTTGCAATAAAATTTAAAGATAAGATGCCAGAAGGGGTTCAAGAATTAATAGCGTTTGAGATAAATAAGTTCATGCCAATAGTGGGAATAAAACAAAAGGTTGATTCTCAGAAAAAACGAATTTTAATAAGTCATACAAAAGCTGATAAAGATTTAGCAGATATAATTTATAAAATGCTTTCTTACAATGGTGTACCTGATAGTGATGTTATTTATACTAATTGTGATAATGAAGAGTGCTGGATACCTCATGGAAAAGAAGTATTTGATTATTTGAGGGATTTTTTTGTTGATAGTTATTCAACGGAAAAGATTTTTGTAATATATATTACCAGCAATGAAATGGCAAGTTCTTGGGCAGCAGTATCGGAGGTAGGGGCAGGATGGATAACCCAGAGCAAACATGATATCTTTAATGTTCATGGATATACACCAAGATCCCCACTAAATATTGGACTTGAATGGCATACAAGTGAAAAAGAAGGAAATATTATTATGATGAATAATCTTGAGTCTAATAAATTCGTTGTAAAAATAATAGATATATGCAAAGATCTGGGGTACAAACATCGAGATAAAGAGAGTAACTTGATAGAGTTAAAAAAACTAATCTCATTAAAGCCTTAGGTATTGATAATTTCGGGATAAGTTGTTTTTTCTGGATAATATTTAATGCATGAAAAATCTTAACAATACCAATTTTTTAAAACTATTTGGGCAAGTTTAATTACCATAAATTTATATAGACTAATTACTTACATAAGTATATTATGGCAGAGATTATCCCAAAATGGGAAATGAAAAGGTACATCCACTTATGGAATGTATTAAAAAACAAAAAGTTTACGAATCAGAAGGCACAAGAAATATTGAAAGAAGAGGATCAGCACCTATTAAGTGTCTTTTTTTATGATTTGAAAAAGGCTGGGTGGATAATTGCTGATAGGGATAAAAAAGATAAAAGGAAAAAAGTCTATCAATTAAAGTCACCTGAAGAGATTTTTAAAGAAATAGCACAATGAATTGACGGAAGATTTTCGGAAAATTTGAGGTAAAGTATATGAAGGGGGGAGACAATAAAGAGGATATGCAATCTCAAAAATTATTAGAAAGAGGGAACAAATTCGTTGATAATTCTTGGGACTTCAGAAAAGAATTCACTAAAATGAGTAACCACGGGTTCCATACTTATCCTGCAATGATGATCCCGCAGATTACTCGAAGACTTATTTCTACTTATGGTTCTGATGCAAAAGTCATTTTAGATCCTTTCATGGGTTCTGGAACTAGCATTTTAGAAGCTACGTTACATCAAAATTTTAAAAAAGCGTATGGAATAGATATCAACCCTCTTGCTTTACTCATTTCTAAGGTTAAGACTACTCCTCTTGATGAAAAGGAATTATTAGAAGAATATATGCTTCTAATGAAAAGATCTCTTGAAGATAAAAGTAATCCTACAAGTGTGAATATCGAAAGACCAGATTTCTTCAATATAAATTTTTGGTTCAAAAATAGTGTCATTATAGACTTAGCCATTCTGAGAAAAAACATAGGTAAGATAGATAATGAAGAGGTAAGAAACTTCTTTTTAGTAGTCTTTTCAGAAGTAGTAAGAACAGTTTCAAATACTAGAAAAAGGGAATATAAACTTTATAGAATGAATAAAGAAATGCTTCAAAAACATAACCCTAACACCTTTGAAGAGTTTGACAAAAAAGCACGAGAAAATATTAACTCTATGAAAGAATACATAAAAGAAAGAAACAAGTGTGAAGTAAAAATTTTAACAGAAGACTCGAGATATAAAACGTCCATACCAAACAATGAAATAGACTTAATTGTGACTTCCCCACCCTATGGGGACAGCAGGACTACAGTAGCATATGGACAGTTTTCTCGCTTAGCACTTCAATGGATAGGATATAGCAAAGAAAAAGTCCTAGGAATAGACAAAATAAGCTTAGGAGGCATTCCTACCAAGGGATTAAATCACGAACTTCCCTCATTAACTTTAATCAAAACTTTAGATAAAATCGCTAAAAAAGATCAAAAAAGAGCAAAAGATGTTTTAAGTTTCTATGTAGACTTTGATAAATGCGTTGATGAAATGCATCGAGTAACAAAGAAAGGTGCATTTCTATGTTTTGTAGTAGGAAATAGGACAGTTAAAGATGTGCAAATACCGACTGACGAAATCATCTTAGAACTCTTTCAAGCAAGAAACCATTACAAACACCATAATACATTCATAAGAAACATACCAAATAAGAGGATGCCAAAAAGAAACAGTCCAACCAACATTGTCGGGAATCATTCCTCCACTATGAACGAAGAATGGATAATAGTACTAGAAAAACTATAATATTTTCTCTCTCTTTTCATATAACTGAGTGATATGCCTCCTATTGAGTCGAAACCCAGAACCATGATCCCTAACACTTCCAGATTCTTTAATATGCATTCGAAATTCAAAAACGAGGAAACCACCTTTAATAAGTTCTGTAAGTTTTTCTTCACTTAAATGAGTGAGTAAATACGCTTCGTTATAATGAAAATTTTCTATACCCTTAATCTTTTTGGAATCGGCAAAGACTAATAAAAGATTTTCAAACAATTTATCCCTTATTTTAAGCATAAGCTCGTCAAGAACAAAATAACAGATAACGCCATCCTTTTTATGAACAATATTAAGATTTCCATTAATAATCTCAAATTTCAACCCTTGAGAATTAAATTCAGTTGCTTTCAGAGTAACCTTAAGACCTTGCCTCTTCTTGACATCTTTATAACCATATTTTTCTATAATACCCTTGCAAGGTAAAGGATTCCAATTAGGAGATTTTGTAATAAGAGTAATATTTGAAGAAGCTTTTTTACGTTGAGCCTTAAGTTCAACAGGAATACCAAGATATTTCAAATCTGCTTCGCCAGAGTTGTTTTCCTTTATAGCCATAAGAATTTCTAAAGTATAACCTATACCTGTGTCATCCGAACGCAAAGTTGGAACAAATCCCATCTTAGAAATCTTTTGAAGCGTGTCTTTAATGTCTATCTCTGGAACGGGAGTAATAACCATAAAATCTAGACAGAATGAGAGTATATATTTATTGTGCAAAATGGGTAATTATTGTGCAGAACAAGTTTTCAAGGTTTTAGCTATCATTTAATGTGCAAAGCCGCTGGTTTCTGTTTCTCTTAGGCCTTTTTCAATCATTGTTGCGAGATTCATGTCTATTGTCCATCGTCTGATATGGGTTCTTGTAATAGGCGTGTTACCCGAGGTGCCATAAGTTTTTTTTCCTTGCTCACTTGCATCTAGAAGCCATCTTCGTGATATGGTAAGGCTGTAAAACTTGTCAGATCGAGGCCCTGATGTATGAACAGTGAATCGTGCTTCTTGAGAGGTTGGTGAGACGACTAAAGGGAGTCCCAATAATCTTCCGTGACTGTCGTGGACGATTATGGTATGTTCTTGTGTTTTTCTTGCGGCTGCTCGTAGTTCATTATCTGTTGCATAAAGAAAAAGTTCTATATCTTTTGCTTTGTAAACACCTATCATAGTTTAGAGAATGGTTTTTATGCGTTCAATGTGGTCTGCTACTTTCAAACCGTTTTCTGTGAGCTTGATGCTTTTGATTCTTCCTGTTTTTTCGAAGCTGACAAGGTTGCTTCGTTCCATGTCTTGTAATATTTTGACAACGTGAGAATAGGTGCAGTCGACTTCTTTTGCGAGAATGGATCCGTATCGGTTTTTGTTGCTGCTTTTTAATGCCACAAGGATCATTGCTGGTTTTCTTCTGAAGAAAACTTCAAAAATGTCTTTGGATTTTTTTGGCATGCATGTTCCCCCGATAACTTTTTTTGTTTTACTTGTGCTATTTAAATCTTTCTTTCCTAAACTATAGGTGCTACTATATATAAACCTTCGTCATTTAATTTTCCAGTAACATTTAAGAAGTATTGACATTCTATCGTGTCCTATGTTAGACATAAAGTTTATTCGTGAACATCCTGATGCTGTTAAAGAGTCCTTGAAGCGTCGTTTCAAGCAGGATCGTTGTGTTCTTGTTGATAAATTGTTGGACTTAGATAAGGAATGGCGTTCATTAAAGCAGGAAGGTGATGCTTTGCGTCAGAAGCGTAACTTGTTATCTGAGCAGGTTAATCGTTTGAAAAAGCAAAATAAGGATATTGCTGTTGTTTTGAAAGATTTGAAGGAAGTCCCTAATGATATTAAGAAGTTAGAAGTGCGTGATGGTGAGTTGCAGGCTGAAATTAAGGTGTTGTTGAAGGAGATTCCTAACTTGTTGGATGATGATGTTCCTGTTGCTCAGGATGAAGAGGGTAATAAGACGTTGCGTACGTTGGGTAAGAAGCCTTCGTTCAAGTTTTCTTTGAAGTCGCATGTTGATATATTGCATGATTTGGATCTTGCTGATTTGGAGCGTGCTGCTAAAGTTTCTGGTGCACGTTTTTATTATTTGAAGAATGAGTTGGTTGAGTTGGATTTTGCTATTATTCGTTTTGCTCTCGACATGTTGAAGAAGCAGGGGTACACCTTGATGCGTACGCCTGATTTGTTGAAGAAGGAGTGTATGGAGGGTGCTGCTGAGTTGGGTGATTTTGCTGAGACATTGTACAAGTCTGATGATGACTTGTTTTTGATTGGTACTGCTGAGCAGACGTTGGTAAGTTTGCATGCGGGTGAGGTTGTGAAGGATTTGCCGTTGAAATATGCAGGTATTTCTGAATGTTTCCGTCGTGAAGCGGGTGCTCATGGTAAGGATACGAAGGGTATTTTCCGTGTGCATGAATTCCGTAAGGTAGAGCAGTTGGTGTATTGCCATCCTGATCATGCGCGTAAGATGCAGGAGACGATGATTAAAATTTCTGAGGAGATTTTTAAGAAGTTGAAACTGCATTATCGTGTTATTTCTATTGCTTCAGGTGCGTTGAATGATACAGCTATTAAGAAGTATGATTTGGAAGTGTGGATGCCAGTGCAGAATGCTTTCCGTGAGATGGTTTCGTGTTCTAATTGTACGGATTACCAGTCGCATGCGTTGAATATTCGTTTCCAGGATGGTGAAAAGTTAGTGCATCCTTATTTGTTGAATGGTACGGCTATTGCTACGCCGCGTATCTTGGTTGCTATCTTGGAGAATTATCAGCAGAAGGATGGTTCGATAAAGGTTCCTTCGTGTTTGCAGAAGTATGTTTCGTTTAAGGTTATCAAGCCGAAGAAAAATATTTAAATGAACAAGTGGTATGTTTGCTTGGTCTGATTAGTCCTTAAGTTTTTTATAGTCGGTCTAGTATTTGATTGTTATGACTGAGTTGATTATTTG
The DNA here is from genome assembly GCA_035290025.1 of Candidatus Nanoarchaeia archaeon. Classification (GTDB taxonomy): domain Archaea; phylum Nanobdellota; class Nanobdellia; order SCGC-AAA011-G17; family DATDVL01; genus DATDVL01. The sequence goes on along the minus strand of DATDVL010000031.1, from coordinate 26,175 downwards.
CGAGAAGCCTGCTCAGGCGGAGAAGATTGCTTTAGCTTTAGGTGAGGCGAAGAGAATAAATATTGGCCAGGTTCCTTATTATGAAGTTTCTTTTAAGGGTAAGGATATTTTGGTGGGGTGTGCTGTTGGTCATTTGTTTAATCTTGTGGAAAAAGAGAAGAATGGTTGGAAGTATCCTGTTTGGGATATTGAGTGGCGTCCGAGTTATGAGATCAATAAAAAGTCTGATTTTTCTGAAAAGTATGTTAGAGTTCTGGAAAAGTTAGCGAAGCGTGCTGATGAGTTTACCGTTGCTTGTGACTTTGATATTGAGGGTTCTACTATTGGCTGGAATGTTATTCGTTTTATTTGTAGTCAGAAAGATGGTCGTCGTATGAAGTTCTCCACCTTAACGAAAGATGAACTGGTTGCTTCTTATGAACATGCGTCACCACATCTTGATTTCCCTTTTATAGAAGCGGGTGAGACTAGACATTTTGTGGATTATTTATATGGCATTAATCTTTCTCGTGCGTTAACCTTGGCAGTTAAGAAGGCTGGTTTGTTTAAGTTGTTGTCTATTGGTCGTGTGCAGGGTCCTGCGTTGAAGATTGTTGTTGATCGCGAAGAAGATATTAAGAATTTTAAGTCTGAGCCGTTTTGGAATATTTTTTTGCAGGGTTATGTTGATGAACAAAAGATTGTTGCTGAGCACATTCTTGGGAATATTTTTGAGAAGGATAAAGTTGATGTTATTCTTGCTAAGACGAAGGGTTATCCTGCTGTGGTGCAGTCAGTGGAGAAGAAATCTTCGCAGGTTTTTCCTCCTCCACCGTTTGATTTGACGACGTTGCAGATGGAATCCTATCGGTATTTTGGTGTTTCTCCTAAGGAAACTTTAGCTATTGCTCAAGATCTGTATACTGCTGGTTTGATTTCGTATCCTCGTACGTCGTCGCAGAAGTTACCTGCTTCGTTGGGTCATCGTTCATTGTTGGAAAAGTTGGGTAAGTTGAAGGAGTATGCAAATATCTGTCAGGAGTTGTTGGGAGAAAAGCGTCAGCCGGTTGAGGGTAAGAAGGTTGATCCTGCCCATCCTGCTATTTTTCCTACGGGTGAACAGGCGAGTTTAGAGGGTAGGCAGCAGAAGGTGTATGATCTGATTGTTCGTCGTTTTTTGTCGTGTTTTGCTGCACCGTTGGAGCGGGAAATAGTAAAGGTAATTATTGAGGTGAATGGTGAATTGTTTGTTGCTAAGGGTATGACTATTCAGCAGTATGGTTGGCAGCATATTTATCATTTTGCGAAGTTGGAGGAGCAAGAATTGCCCGTTATGCAGCAGGGTGATAGTATTCAGCAATCAGAGATTAGTGTGAAGGAGGATGTTACGAAGCCTCCGAAGCGTTATTCTGATGCTTCTTTGATTAAGGAGCTTGAGAAAAGGAATTTGGGCACAAAAAGTACGCGCGCACAGATCATTGATAATTTAGTGCAGCGTAATTATATTAAGGATAAGTCTTTGGAGGCTACGAGTTTGGGTATTGCTACGGTGAAGACGTTGATGCAATTTTGTCCTGATATTCTTGATGAGAAGCTTACGCGGCATTTTGAGGAGGAGATGGATGCTATTATGGAAGGCAAGAAGAATATGCCTGAAGTGTTGGAGGAGTCGAAGCGTTTCTTGTTGCAGGTGTTGACGCATTTTAAGGAGCATGAGCTGGCTATTGGTCAGGGTCTGTTGGAGGCGACGAAGGAGACGCGTCATGTGTTGTCTCGTGTTGCTGCTTGTCCTGTTTGTAAGGAGGGTGAGCTGATTATTCGTTCGGGTAAGTTTGGTATGTTTGTTGTGTGTAATAAGTATCCTGCGTGTAAGACGACGTTTTCTGTTCCTTCAGGTGCTTTGGTGAAGCCTTCTGATCAGGTGTGTAAGGAGTGTTCTTTTCCGCAGGTTATGACTATTCGTAAGGGTAAGCGTCCTTGGTTGTATTGTTTGAATAAGGTGTGTCCTGCGAAGCTTCGTTGGCGTGAAGAGCAGGTGAAGAAGCAGGTTGCTGAAGGTGTGGTAATTACTCCTCCGAAGGTGAAGAAGGAAAAGGTTGTTAAGCCGAAGCGGGTGAGAAAGAAGGTAACTATTACTGAATAGTATCAAGTAATAAGCTTTAAATAGGTAATATTTCTTAGTAGTATTAGGTCTTTTTTGGCCGAGGAGATAAAGAATGTCAGAAACACAAACACCGCTTCCACCATTTACAGGAAGACCATTAGTTAAAAATCCAGAATTGTTTCCCAAAGTTAATTTTTTATCAGGAGATTTTGGCAAGGCTGTTTTGGCAGAGTTTCAATACAGGGTAACGTCTGACTTTCAGGATAATAGTCTATTGCGAGTGTTGTCTTATGATCAAAAAAATGATGTTGTTATTGGTTCTAATCCTTTCGCAGTGGTTTTGGTGGGTACTATTATTTCTCGTAATGGTTCGCATGTTGCTACTCCTGCTGATTTGGAGTGTGTTTTGCAGTCTGGTGTTTTGTCTTTGCGTGGTGTGTATGTTGATTCTGCTGTTGTTTTGCGTGATGAAGATGAACCTAATAGTTATCTTGCCAAGGATTTGCTTGTTCAGTTACGGGCGCGAGGCAGTGTAGATTTGCCTGTTATGCTTCTTCTTAGGGATCTTGCAATAAGGTATGATCAGGAGTCTCCTTATGGTTTAGCCTTTACATTGAAGGATTCAGTGCAGCCTGTGTATGCTCCTGTTCTTAATAATGTAGATGGTAGTCGTTTTACTTCAGATGATGTTGATGGGGCGACGGGTCTTCCTAAAAATGTTGGTCGAGGTGATCGTGTTTTGCGAACTCGTCGGTCCGGCCTTTCGAGGTTGTACATGGGTAGTGTATTGGGCCTTGGCGCCAGTAATGGTGACCTCAATGACTCGGGGACCGCCGGTCTGGTGTGTATTGTCAGCGCCGGAGGCGCAACAAAATAAGTTTAGGTTAGCGTAATCCCTTCATCTGTTATGGTAAATTTCATTTTCTTTTCTTCTGGTTTTATGACATGCATGATGCGTGGAGTGTTTTCTAGTTTGATGAGAATTGTTGCGTTGTCTTCTAACCATTTGCCTCCAGTTGGTTTTGTTTCTCCTTCTTGATTAGTATATACTTGGGTGGTAATAACGGTAGGTATGGGTAAATCGTTGATAGTGCTGAGTTGTTTTTTGAGCATGCTGTTTGCTAGTTCTTGGTTGTTTTTGACGAGTGTTCGGTAATAGCTGGTCATGCTGTCGATGACTAAGATTGAGAATTTTCCTTTTTTGAGGAGTTGGTACATGTTGTTGAGGTGTTCTTGTTGTTCTTTGAAGCTTTTTATTTTGATGACGATGATTCTGTCAAGTAAGTTTTCATAATCGTTGGCCATTTGTTTAAATCGTTCTATCGAAAAGCTTTCTTCGGTGTCAAAGAATAATACTTTTTTCCCTTGTCGTGCGTAATCGCGTGCTGCCATCATGGCGTAGGTTGTTTTTCCTGTTCCTGCTTTGCCATAAATGCAGGTAAGTTTTTCTGTGGTGGTTAAGTGTTGATAATGATCCATGCTGGTGTCTAATGCTAGTAAGTATTAATGATTTTCTTTTTGAGTTAGAATTAGGTATGCATAAGCCTTTAATAGATGGTTGTTATCTGATAAGTATCTTTAAGTGTTTTTGTTTGATCCTTCAACAGAAGGGTTACGCGGGAGGGTTTTGATATGGCTAAAGCAACCAGAGGAGTACGTATGCGGGAGGCGAAGAAACGGGCAGCTAAGATGCCTGGTGGTGCGGGTTCTATTCGGTCTCGCCCTGCAGGAAAAAATATTATGCGCACTTAAGATGGGGGTTTCCCCTTTTATATTTAGTACTGGCTTATTTTCGTCAAGGTAATCTCCATGTATTACCGTCTTTTTAGTACAGAAAACTTTATATAGTATATACTTACCTGTATACACAGTGATGTAAACATGGCTGACCTATACGACACAACAATTGTTTGTGACCAGTGTAATAAGAAGACGGAAAAGACTGCCGTGCCCAAGCATGGGTTTACAATGCGTGGTTGGACCTGTCCTTCCTGTAAGAAGACATGGTTGCATCCTGATGATCAGCGAGAATTTGAAGAATTTAAAAAGTTGCATCATCGTGAATTTAATGTAAAATTAAGAATGGTGGGTAATTCCTATACGGTTTCTATTCCTCGTGAGATTATTGATTTTGAGCATGATTTTGAGAATGAGATTGAAGAGATGTCTCGCGAAATGGATAAGATGTTACGGTTAATGTTAGAAGAACCAGGTAAGCTAAGTATTTTTTTTAAGAGAGGTGTTCGCAAGAAGAGTAAGGAGGAAGAAGAACATGTCAGAAACGAAAGAGACTAAAGACACGAGTAAGGATATCAAGTTGAAAGTGCAAGAAGCATTACAGGAAGAAGCGTACAAGGGTATTGTTCGTATTGATTCTCAGACGATGCGTGCGTTAAGCATTAAGCCAGGTGATGTTATTGAGATTGATGGTGGTAGAAAGACGGTGGGTATTGCTGATCGTGCGTATCCTGCTGATATTGGCCAAGCTGTTATCCGTATGGATGGTATTACGCGTCGTAATGCTAAGACAGGTATTGGTGAGATGGTTGCTGTTCGTCGTGTTGATGTAAAAGAGGCAAAAACAATTACGATTGCTCCTGTGCAGCAAGGTGTTGTTATTCAAGCTGACCCGTATGTGTTCAAGCGTTCGTTGATTGGTCGTGCGGTGGTCAAGGGTGATATTATTGCTCCAGGTGGTGCTCAGCGCCGTCGTAAGACCATGACCGGTTCTCCGTTTGAGGACATTTTCAATGTTTTCGAAGAAGGGTTTATGGGTAATTTTGGTTTTTCTAGTTTGAAGTTTATTGTTGCTGATTGTGGTCCGAAACAAGCAGTGGTTATCACAGATAATACGGAAGTGAAATTGTCGCCGAAGGCTGTTGAAGTTTCTGATGAAAAGATTCCTGAAGTTACGTATGAAGATATTGGTGGCTTGGAAGAAGAATTGAAGCAGATTCGTGAAATGGTGGAGTTGCCGTTGAAGCATCCTGAAGTGTTTGAAGCTTTGGGTATTGAGCCCCCCAAGGGTGTGTTGTTGCATGGTCCTCCGGGTACGGGTAAGACGATGATTGCAAAAGCAGTTGCTAATGAGGCTGAGGCTAATTTTATTTTAGTGAACTCTCCGGAATTGACGAGCAAGTTTTATGGTGAGACAGAGAAGCGTATCAGGGAAGTTTTTGAGGAAGCGGAAAAGAATGCTCCTTCGATTATTTTCTTTGATGAGATTGATGCTATTGCCCCTAAGCGTGAGGAAACGTATGGTGAGGTTGAGCGTCGTATGGTTGCTCAGTTGCTTGCCGTCATGGATGGTTTGAAGTCTCGTGGTCGTGTGGTTGTTATTGGTGCTACGAATAGGCCTAATTCTTTAGACCCTGCTTTGCGTCGCCCTGGTCGTTTTGATCGTGAGATGACGATTGGTGTTCCGAATAAGGTGGGTAGATTAAAGATTTTACAGATTCATACGCGTAACATGCCGTTGACGAAGGATGTTGATTTAGAACAGTTGGCTGCAGTCACCCATGGTTTTGTGGGTGCTGATCTGAATGCACTCTGTAAGGAAGCTGCTATGGGTGTTTTGCGTAAAGTATTGCCTGATTTGAAGTTGAAAGAAGGTGATCATTTGTCAGACAAGGACTTGGCAAAGTTGAAAGTTACGATGGATGATTTTTTAGGTGCGTTGAAATATGTTCGTCCTTCTGCATTGCGCGAGGTTATGATTGAATCTCCTAATGTTAAGTGGGTTGATGTGGGTGGCTTGGAAGAAGTGAAGCAAAGTTTGAAGGAAGCAGTAGAATTGCCGTTGAAGAATCCTAAGGCTTTCCAGCGTTTAGGTATTCGTCCACCTCGTGGTATTTTATTGTATGGCCCTCCAGGTACAGGTAAGACGTTACTAGCAAAAGCTGTTGCTACTGAATCAGAAGCGAATTTCATTTCCATCAAAGGTCCGGAATTGATTTCGATGTGGGTAGGTGAGTCAGAGAAAGGCATTAAGAAAGTCTTTGAAAAGGCTCGTCAGGCTGCACCGACGGTCATTTTCTTTGATGAGATCGATGCTATTGCTGCTCGTCGTGGTCATGGTGCTGATTCTGGTAACAAAGTTACGGAACGTATGGTGAATCAGTTGCTTACAGAAATGGATGGTTTGGAAGAGTTAAACCAAGTAGTGGTTATTGGTGCCACCAACCGTCCTGATTTGTTAGACCCTGCATTGTTACGTCCTGGTCGTTTTGATCGTATTGTCTTTGCTGGTGTGCCTGATGCTGCAGCGCGTCGTAAGATTATTGAGATACACACAAAGAAGATGCCATTGGCGAAGGATGTGGATATTGATCAGCTGACAGAAATCTCTGAAGGTTTTGTGGGTGCTGATGTGGAGTCGTTGTGTCGTGAGGCTGCTATGAGTGCTATGCGTCATGATATAGATGCGAAGGAAGTGACGTTTGCTGACTTCATGGATGCTGCGCGGAAAGTGAAGCCTTCGTTGCGTCAGCAGGATGTTGAGAAGTATCAAGAGATTGAGGAGAATTATTTGCGTACGGCTCGTGGTGCGCAGATCAGTGAGACGAACTATATGGGGTAACTCCCATTTTTCTTTTTTTTTATTGTACTAATTCTGGTGATTCAATAAATAGGTGATACAAACTAATTAGCGACTAAACTTTCAAGAATTCTTTCTCGTTCATTTTTTTCAGGCACTAACCATTCAAGGGCAAAAGCAACAGCATCTTTAGGAGCTTTTAAGCTGACCATTTTGTCAATAACCTTACGAGGAACTTCTGGTGCCATAACACCTTTATTCGGGATGATAATCCCATCAAGAGTGAAATAGATAATATCTGCTCCAGTGCGACTTAAAGGTCGATGTGTCGACCATTTACTGTAAACCACAACACTACCTTCTGGGTATTCTAAAAGTTGGTTACCGTCAATATCTGCGTCAAAGTAGGACCCCCCCAAAACAATACTTACTTCTCCACCAGGGTGACAATGAGGACCAAGATTTAAACAATTGGTAGGCATGCGTAAACGTGTCATAGTAGATCGTCCATCTGCAAAAACTAATCCCGATCCGAAACCAGGATCCGTTGTAGCAAAACCTAGTTTTGTAGGATCCAAAGGTCTTGTTAAGTCACGAACAGAATTTCTATAATTAAATTCTCCAGCTACTAGACCGCTCATTTCTTTTCCGTCAAAACTAGCGCCATAAAAGTTAGATCCAATTTTCATAATAGCATCTAAAGCATTTTAGTTTATTAATCTTTGTCACTGTTTTTTTCAGTGAAATTATCATGTTATTTGTCCGTGTCCTATAATGATGGTATGTTCTGCTTGGCTTACCATGCCGTTGCTTCTTTCTGGGAGTTGTGTGTATTGTTTAAGTATGCCTTCTCGTTCTAGTTGGTTGATGAGGATCATGGCTCCGGGTGTTTTTACACATCGTGGTGTGAAGGGTAGAGTGTTAAATGTTGTTTCTAAGTATTTGATGAGTTGTCGTGCTTGTTCGCTTCTCACGTTTTTTTTGTTGATAATCATGTAGATGCCGCAGGGTTTTCCGTCTTTCACCATGCCTTGTCCTGTGGTTGCGAATGGTTCGCATGCTATGCTTTGTCCTTCAGTGAGTGTTGTTTCGTCTTTGTTGTCGTAGTTGGGTATGCTGGGGTCGTCGTGGACGATGTAGTCACTTACGCCGTGTCCGGAGAGGTTGATGATGGGTGTGTAGCCTTTGCTGGTGATAGTTTTACTGATGACTTTTCCTATGTCTCGTAGCACGACTCCTGGCTTCATGATTTTTATGGCGTTGTCTAGTGCTTCTTTGCTTGCTTCGATGAGTTTGGTGTGGTTGTTGGTTCCTATTTCTAGTGTGCATGCGGTGTCTGCTACTTTTCCGTTGACGTGTACGCCCATGTCAAATTTGACAACATCTCCCTTTGTTAAGGTGAGTGGGTCGTTGATACGGGGGGTGAAGTGTGCTGCTAGTCCGTTGAGTGATAGGCAGGTGGGGAATGCTGGTTGTGCTCCTTCTTCTCGTATTTTATTTTCTACGGTTTCTGCAATGTCTAACAGTTTTTCTCCTTCTTTGAATAGGCTTTTCCCCCATTCTCGTACTTTTTTTGCTATGCGTCCTGCTTCTATGTGGTCTTCAAATGTTACCATGTGTTTTTGTCCTTGCAGTCTCCTTTTAATATTTTTGTAATTGAGTATATTTTTATAGGTGGGGTGATTTATGTGGGGTGATGCGTTATATACTATTGTTCATGGTTTTTTTAGTAGTCCTTGCTGCATGTAAGTATCAAGAACCTACTCCTTCAGTGAATAGTTTTGAGTTGCGGGTGGGTGATACTGCTGAGTATGGTGATTTGTCCTTGAAGTTCTTAGGGGTGAGTGAGGATAGTCGTTGTCCTCAGGGCGTGCAGTGTATTTGGGCGGGCAGGGTTGTTACTTTGTTCCAAGTGGTTATTGATAGTGAACCTGCTTTTTTGGAGGTTACTACGGAAGGTCCTACAATTATTAAGAAGTCAACGCCTGTTGATTGGGATTATTATGTGCGTTTGGTTGCTGTTAGTCCTGTAAGTATGCAGGGTGTTTCTATTGCTGTGGAAGAGTATGTTATTAGTTTGAATATTAAGAAAGATATTGGATCTTAGTAATCCATTATGCCTTTTTGTTGGTGGTTTTTTTGTAGTTCTTCTTCTTTGATATGGAGTACATCGAGGAGTGGTTGTACTGCGGGTAGTATTTGGTGGTTGATGTAGTACTCTGCGTCGTAACTTTTTGCTTCGTCAGGTATTCGTGCTCGATCCCGTATCATACCTTTTCCTTCGTCAACGATGAATTTAATGATGGCTCCTGCTTGTATTTTCATGCCTCGTTCTTGCATGCGTTGTGCTACGGCTACGTGCGGTCCTATAGAGTCATAGTCTTTTATTTCTTTTTTGAGTTGTTTTTTGATGATCATTTTTTCTGCTGACAGTTTTTTTTGTTGTACGTTTTTTATGATATCTCTGATGTAGGTTGCTGCTTTTTGTGGGTTGTTTTCTTTGAGGATGATTTCTAGTACGCGTTGTTGTGTTTCTCGTGCTATGACACTCCAGTCTCCTCTGATGGTTTCGAATCCTCGTACTTTGATAAACCCTTTTTCGTCGATGAGTGCGTATTTTTTCTTTGCTCCTTTCTTATCTCCTCCTTTTTTCATGACGAATATGCCTCGTAAGTAATAGTTTTCTAGTTCTAGTTCCATGCCTTCAGGTAGTTCTTTGTTGATGTTTTCCATGAGTTTCATAGCATCGTTCCTTTTTTTCTTGCCGAGTGTCAGGTAGAGTGAATCCGTGTCCCCATAGCGTGTGGTGAATCCTTCTTTTTCGAATCGTTTGATAGTTGCTTGGATGTAGTAGCGTGCCCATGCAGTTATGCTTGCTGCTCCGTTGTTGCTGTACCATCGTGCTCCGGAGAATCCGAAGTAGCCGTAGAAGCTGTTTGCTAATATTTTTAGTCCGTATTGTCGTGCGTTCATGATGGGATCTTTTCTTGCTTGTTGTTTCATCATTTTTTTTATGCGTGCTCTTCTTCCTACGATGTCTTTGAGTATGCCGGGTATGAATCCTTCGTATTTTTTTGTGTAGTAGTAGTGCGTGCTTTTTTTCCCTTCTTGTATTGCCGGTGTCGGTTCTCCTTCTCCTTTTGTTGTTTCTGTGCTGACGCAGATGTTGTGTGCTATGATAATGCTGGGGTAGAGGCTTCTGAAGTCGAATCCTATGATGTCTTCGTAGAGTCCGGGTAGTGGTTCGAATACGTAGGCTCCTTCGTAGCTTTCTTCTGCTCGTTCTTCCATTTCTCCGTAGAGTGGTCTGTTGGGTACGAGTTCGTTGTAGTGTTTCACGTTTTTTATGAGGTACCATTCAACGTATTGTCCGAAGGTCATGCGTGCGATGTCGTAAACGTTTTGTCCTACGAGTTTTACCATTTCGTGGAGGTTGGGGAGCATTTTTTCTGCGAGTTTGTAGGTGAGTTCTGCGTCTTTGAGGTTGTAAACAGCGTATTCACTCAGTTCTTTTTCGTTGTCATTTTCCCATGCTTTGGCGAGTGCCATGATGTCTATCTTATGTTTTCCTTCTCCGAGCATTTCTTTTGCTACAGTATCTAGGTCGTAGCTTTCTAGTTCTATTTCTCCTCCGGAGGTGATGCGTTTGATGAATTTGTAGATGTCAATGTGTGCTATGCCGGTGATTTTTGCTGCTCCTGTTTGTGCTCGTCTGTTGATGTTGACTTCTGTTCCGTCGAGTCCTAGGTCTAGGGATATTTTGTTTTTCTTTGCTCGTGCTTTAAGGTAAGGTAGGTCGAATCCGTCGGAGAAGTAGCCTATGAGGTAGTCTGGTTGTTCTTCTTTGATGTCTTGGATGAATTGTTCTATGAGTGCTTTTTCGTCTTTCACGTATTGTATATTTTTTCCTTTGATGTTTTTCCAGGTGATGACTTTTCTTGTTTTTTCTCCATAAAGTGCTAGCATGATGACAGGGTCTTGTTGTTCTCGCGGGCTGATGTAGGGGTTGTAGACTTCGATGTCGAATGCTAATATTTTTGGTTGGATCATGTCTTCGTTGACGGGTAGTACTTGGTCTGCGTCGATGATGATGTCGACGTTCATGTCTCCTTGTATGCTGGTGCCTAATGCTTTGGTGAGTGTGAGTGGTGTGATGTTGTTGTCGAGGAGGTAGCGTCGTTCGTAGGGTAGGTCTATTTCGTAGTTTCCAGTAATATCATCGATGTCGTTGACTTGGTGTTTCACGTTTTGTAGTTCTTTGGGGTGAGTGAGGCTTATTTTTATAGTCATAACAGGTTGGGCCAAGTGTTTTTTTCCCTCGACTGCTGTTGCGTGGACGCCGGGTATGTTTTCTATGTCTTTTGCTATTTTTTTTGCTGTTGTTGTGCTGATGTTTTCTGTGAGTGATGCATAGAAGTAGTGGTGGAAGTTTTTGTCAAGGACGCATACTTTTTTTCCTTTGGGTGTCGTTCCTATCATGCGTATGTATGCTTGTTGCCCGTGGGTGATGCCGTCAATGTCTAGGGGGTAGAAGTCTATTTCCATGGATGCTTGGTTGTTTTGTTGTTATAAATGCTTTTCTAGATGAGTGTTGCTAAGGTTATGGCTGCTGCTAGGGTGAGGGCTGCTCCAATGTATTGATGGGTGTGGAGGTGTTCTTTGTTGATGATTCTTCCAAGGATGATACCTATGATAGGGTATCCTTCGGTGACTGCTACGGTGATGCCTATTTGTTGTTGTGTTACTGCGTAAGCGAAGCATACCCATGCGAGGGTGTCGATCACGCTGGTGCTGATAATGAGTGTGGGATATTTTTTTATGCCTTGGATGTAACTGTTCCATCCGTTGTTCTTGATTTCTATAATGATAATTACAAAGAATATGATCATCCAGGGAAACCATATGGCTAGGAGTGGTGATGCTTCTTGTGCTGCTATGCCTGTGAGGAAGTTGATAAATCCTAGACCTATGGCTGTTATGAATGCAAGCAGTACTCCTCGTTCGATACTTTTTTTGTTTTTTATGTTGAGTTTTTTTGTTGCTACGAGTATGAGCCCTAAGAATATGACAAGTATTGCGCTGAGTTGTGGTGTGGTAAGTGTTTCGTCGAGGAAGATGAATCCTAGGATGATAGTAACAGGTAATTCCATTTCAAAGATGACGTCAACGACAGATATTTTTCCTTTCCTGAGTGTTTCGAAGTTTATCCAAGAGACGATGAATCCTAGGATGCCGAGTCCTAGAAGGAGGTAGAGGTTTGTTTTGTTGATATGGAGTAGGTCTTGGATTATGAAGGGGAGGAGCGCTAGTGTTCCGAATGCTCCGATGTAGGAGAGTGGTTTGAGGTCTCCGAGTTTTCTGACGCTTCGTTGGATGAGGAAGTCTCCCAGTCCCCAGAAAATGAATGCCCCGAATGTTGCTAGGAGTGCTATCGTTGGGGTTATCATAGGTGGGGTGTTTCCCGAAAACTTTATATATGCTTATTACTACTATTAGGTGGATACAATGGTTACTCTTTTGAGAGCAGGTTTGGGTACGACAATTGTCGGGCTTTTAGGTATTATAGGTAGTATAACTTCTTCTGCTGATAAGGTTAGGGTGAACCCTGAAAAAATGACGGTGCATGCAGTTCCAGAAAAAGAATATATTGATAAGTTTCATGTGCTTGCGCTTAAGGATGTTGAAAGTGGTAAACCTTCTGATACTCGTTATGAGCCTTGTTTAGATAAAGTCCATGGTCATTTAGAAGATACTAGTTATGGTTCTTTTCAGTTTTTGCCTGTTCGCGCTTTGGACTTGCAAAGCGAGTTTTCTTCGTTGCCTCGTTTATGGAAGACGCGAGGGAAAAAGGAGCAGGAAGTTATTGCTTCGTTGCGTAATGATACTATTGCTGCGCAGTATGCTTTCGCTAATCTAAGAAGATTTGAAGAACTTTATCAGTCAGTGGATGTTGCGTTAGCAGCTCATAATACAGGATATGCTCCGCGTCATGCTCGCGATCAACAGCGTTTGAATGATTTGCAACAGGTTGTTGCTGATCCTGTTTGGCCTTTGTTGCGTTTAGATGGCGATATTGGTAGTAAGACAAAAACTGCCGTTGCTGCTTTCGAGCATCACTTTGGTTTGCCTGTTGATAGTGTCCTTGATGAAGATACCCATAACGCTCTTCGTAGAGTATGGTCTCATTATTATCCTAATGTCACTGATCTGGTGGGTCTTATTCCTCAAAATGGTATCACTCCAGGCTATGTTGTTCGCGTGAAGAATCTAGCGAAAAAATTACGTCGCGCTCAGTAGTGGTGTAGTGCTTTGTTGAAAGGGATGCTTAATGTTTTTGGTTTGAATAAGAAAGCGTCTTTATGGTCAAACCATCCGCATCTGATATGTTCTAAGGGTATACCTGTTCTTTTGCTGAGCATGAGTGCATAAAAGTATACTTGTGTTGAGGCGTATTTTTCTTTTTTTGCGTTGGGTTTGTAGTCCCATATCCATATGTGTTCGTTTTCTTTACGTAAGATGTCAACATGCCCTGTTAGTGGTTCTATAGTTTTAAAAATGTCTACATAGTTGTCGAGTTCGTGGTGTTGCATCCAGAGTGGCACTTCCATAGCTATCGTCCCGGGGTCATGTTCAAGCATGAAGAGTTGTACGCGCATATGATTATTATTGACACGTTCTTTGTTTTCTTCTAGTCCCATTTCTGCGAGTGCTGATACTTCGTGTCCTTGTATTTCTATAATATCAAAGGGTAGGACTGTCTTGAGTGTTGAGCTTCTTGGTCCGCTGTTGAAGTACTGGTCGGGGCATGCGTGAAAGACATGTTCGAGAAACTGTTTCAGATTGCTTAACCCGTTGTCGAGTTTTTCTGTTCGTTGGGTGTGGATGCTGTAGGGGTAGAATCCTCCTTTGTGTAGGAGTTGTTTGGTTTTTATCATCGTGCCTCTTTTCCTCGTAGCAACGCTTTATGAAGAAGTTTTATAAATACTTTTCCGCTGGTGGGTGCTATGGGTGTTAAGCTTAGTCCGATTGTTACTCGTCACCCCTTATCGTTTGAGGATTTGGCGTTTAAGCGTATCGCTATTGATGGTTTGCAGTGTTTGTACCAGTTTCTTTCTTCTATTCGTCAGCCTGATGGTACGCCGTTGATGGATAATCGTGGTCATGTGACTTCTCATTTGATGGGTATTTGGACTCGTTTTTCTAATTTGTTGCAGAAACAGGTTTCTGGTGTGGTTGTATTTGATGGTATCCCTCCGAAGTTGAAGATGCGTGAAATTTCTTTTCGTAAAGATATGAAGGATACTGCTGCTGTTCGTTATGATGCTGCGAAGGATGATGAGGATATTCGTGGTATGTTGAAGTATGCTAAGCAGACAGTCCATGTTTCTGATCAGATGGTTGCTGAAGCGAAGGAGTTATTGCAAGCTATGGGTTTTCCCGTGATTCAGGCGCCGATGGAGGCTGATGCGCAGATGGCATATATGAATCGTAAGGGTGATGTGTGGGCGTGTGGTACGACTGATTTTGATGTGTTGTTGCATGCTGCTCCTCGTATGATTATGAACTTGACGTTGGCGCAGAAGCGTCGTTTTGCTTCGGGTAAGACAGTAAATATTGTTCCTGAGTTGATTGAGTTGAAGGAAGTGTTGTCTTCTCTGTCGTTATCGCAGGAGCAGTTGATTAACTTGGCTATTTTGGTGGGTACGGATTATAATCCTGGTGGTGTTGCTGGTCTTGGTCCTAAAAAGGCGTTGAAGTTGGTGCAGCAGCATAAGACGTTGGCTGCTTTGAAGAAGGTTATTCCTGATGCTATTCCTTGGGATGAGATTGTAGACTTGTTTACAGGTATGCCTGTGGAAAAGGATTATAAACTCGCTTGGCATCCTATGCACGTGGAAGGGGTGAAGAAGATTCTCGTTGATAAGCATGATTTTTCTGAGGAGCGTATTGATAATGTGCTTGCTCGTCATGAGAAGGGTCGCCCGAAAGGCCAGAAGTCTTTGGGTGAGTTTGTATGAATGCGTTAGTGCTTGCTTTTCTTGCTGCTATTGCTTATGGTGTGTATTATATTATTTTAAAACGTAATCTGAATCATCAGCATATCTGGTCATATTATGCTCTATTTTTTACTGTCATGTTTGCGTTGCTTGTTCCTTTTCATGAAAATGTGGTGATGCCTTCTTCAGGGTATCAGTGGGCTGTGGTTTTGATTGAGACCTCGTTGTTGGCCTTGTACTTTATTTTTACGTCGTTTGCGTATCAGCATTTGGAGAGTTCTGAAGTTTCTCCTTTGGGTAATTTAGGTCTTGTTTTTTCTGTGCTTGCGGGTATTTTCTTGTTTGGTGAGTCATTATCATTTTTGCAGATGCTGGGTGTGTTGCTGATGATGATGGGTGCTTTTGTTTTGGAGGTTGGTGTTCATGTTAGTCGTATAAAGAAGGTTTTTGCTTCTCGTCGTCATAGAAAGTTTTTGTATTTCATTTTATTGGCTCTCTTTTTCTCTGTTTTTTCTAATATCACTGAAAAGATTTTATTGGATCCTGCATCATTGCATTCTTCTTTGGAGCCTATTACACCGTTTTCTTTGAATTTTATTACGCGTGGGTTGTTGATGGTTTTCTTTTTGGCGCGTGCTTTTTTGAAAGTAGATTTTACTGCTCGTGTTACGCATGTGGTTCGTTCTGTAGGCTGGTGGGTTCTTGTTGCTGCAATTATTTATAATTTTGCGAATATTTTTTATTATGCTGCTCTTGCGAATGGTAAAATGTCTTTAGTTATTCCTATTGCATACTTGTCATCATTGTTTACCACTATTATTGGTGGTTCTTTATTTCATGAGCATAATTTGAAACAAAAAGTGGTGGGGTGTGCTATTATGATATTGGCTACGTTCCTCCTGGTGGTGTGACATGATTAAGCAGATAGTCTTTGATAATGGTGGTGTTATTGTTAGTTCATCTTCCCGTTTTTTCTTGCCGAAGTTTTTGCGGTATACAGATAAGACATTGTCTTCGTTAGTGCATTCGTATCGTGAGCTTGCGCATGATTTGGATACGGGTAAAGAGTCGGAAAAGTCTTTTTATGCTCGTTTTACGAAGCATATGGCTTTGCGTTGTCATTGGCGTACAATTCACAAGTTGCGTTATGGTGTTACACGTTTGATTCCGGGTATGACGAAGTTGGTGCATGATTTGTCCCAGCATTATCCTTTGTATATGTTGAATAATGAGTATCGTGAGTTTATGGATTTCTTGTTAAGGAAATTTTCTTATTTCCAGTATTTTAGACATCGTTTGACGTCGTGTGATACAGGTCTTCGTAAGCCTGATCAGAAGTTTTTCGAGTTGTTTTTGAAGAAATTTAATTTGAAGGCTTCTGAGTGTTTGTTTATTGATGATCGTGAGGATAATATTCATACAGCGCATAAGCTTGGTTTTCAGGTTATCCGCTTTGAGAATCATCGTCAGGTAATGCATGAGTTGCGTCGTATTGGTGTAAAGGTGTAAGATGTCTTGGAAGTCGTTGTTGCGAGGTAAATTACCTAGTGTTATTATAGATAAGTTGCCAAGTGCTTTTGATGTTATAGGCCACATTCTCGTTTTTAATGAGTTCCCTTCAGGTATTACGAAATGGGAGAAGAAGATTGGTGGGGTAGTATTGCAATTGTTTCCTCATGTGAAGACAGTAGTGAAGAAGTCGGGTAAAGTTTCTGGTCGTTTACGCGTTCCTAAGGTAAAATGGTTGGCGGGTGATAAATCGTTGGTGACCACGCATAAGGAGAATGGTGTTGTGCTTCGTCTGGATATTGGTAAGTGTTATTTTTCTCCTCGTTCTTCTAGTGAGCGTTTGCGTGTTGCACAGTTAGTAAAGAAACATGAGCGCGTGTTAGTCTTATTTTCTGGTGTTGGTCCTTTTCCTTGTGTTATCAGTAAGTTGTCGAAACCTAAAGAAGTTGTTGCTGTTGAGGTCAATAAGGTTGCTCATCAGTTTGCTGTGGAGAATGTGAAACTGAATAAGCTATCAAATGTTATTATCATACAGGGTGATGTAAAAAAGGTTCTCCCTAAGCTTTCTGGTAAATTTGATAGGGTGGTTATGCCGTTGCCAAAGTCTGCCGAAAAATACTTGCCGTTGGTGATGAAACTGCTCACGTCAAAAGCAGTTGTGCATCTTTATACATTTGCTAAAGAAGAAGAGTTTTCTGGTTTGGTTCAGAGTTATCGTAAAACGTTCAAGAAGGTGTCAGTGGTGAAAGCGGGTGTTTTTGCTCCAGGCGTTTTCCGTATATGTTTAGATTTGCAGTTATGAAGAAACTAGTTTTTTATGTCACTCGTTTTTATTGCTGTGGGTGAGCTTCCGCCGTGCCAGCTTCTTTTGGGTTTTATTTGCATAGGGTAGATTCTTTCTGAGTTATCGTCGAGGACGAGTGCTGCTCCGCGTAGTTTTGGCAGATCGTTCATGAATCGTTGTAGGCTTTGGTAGTGGTAGCTTTGCATCATGCTGTTGAGTGCTGCGAGGTCGAGTTTGCTGGTTAATCGGTGACTAATGACAATATCTGTTTGTGTGAGTACGTCTTGGTGTATTTCTCCAGGTTGTTGTGTTGCTCCTATCAAGCTAATTCCTGGTTGTCTTCCTTCTCGTAATACTTGTACAAGTGCGTCGGTTGCTGGTGTGCTTCCTTTTTTGGGTAGGAATTCGTGCAGTTCGTCGATGAGGAGCCAGATGAGTGGTTCTTCTTTTTGTTCTTCTTCGCTGAAGTATTTTCCTTCCGCTTCTATGTTGCTTATTTCTTCTGTTTTTCTTGATGCTATGCGTTGGTGTAATAGTTTTCTGGTGATGATGCCTATGACTAATGCTTTGATGCTCCAGTTGCCTGCGCTTTCCGTGTAGGGGCTTAAGTCAAGGATGGTTGTTTCTCCTTTTTTTATGAGGTCTTTGATGCTTGTTCCTTGGGCGTGGAATAATCCCCAGTGGTTGGCGTTATCAAATAGGCTTTCTACTGTGTCTTTTGTTTTTGGTGGTGCTTTTGCGTCTCGTTGTACGCGTTCTATGAGGTTGCTGATGCTGTAGTCTTTGGGTAGGTCGTTCATGGCTCGTTGGATAAGGATGCCTTCTTCGCTGGTCATGGTGAGGTTGAAGACGCTGCACCAATCGTTGGGTGTGAGTTCTGCTGTTTTTAGGCTGAAGGGTTGGTCTACGGGTATGCCTTTGTTTTTGTAATCGTTAAAGTGTCCTTCAGGTACGTAGAGGTTGATGTGCATGCCCTCGGGTTTTATTTGCCATTGTTGTAATTGTTTTTCTTGTTGGGTATTGGGGTATTTCATCGTCCAGAATATTCCCATCGTGTCGAACATGAGCACGGCAAGGTTGTTTGCTACGTCTTCTGGTAGTTTCGTCATTTCTTCTGCGATGGAACCTAAACTATAGGACTTTCCCGATCCTCTCTTGCCCGAAACTAATACGATGTGTGGTGTATTAACATCTAAGTAGACGGGGTTGCTTAATGCGGTGGTTTGCCCTATGGTGACGTAGTGTTTTCCGATGAGAATGGTTCCTTTATCACCGAATTTTTTCTTGTCGTCTTCGTTTCTTCCGATAATGATAGGTGTTGTCATAGTTTTTCCTTTACTTTTTTTATGAGTGTTGTTATTCCTTCTAATATTGCTGTCGCCTCTTCTGTGGTGATGTCCTTTCCATAATAGTTAATGTCATTCCTGATCTTTCTGTAGGTGTTATAGTATTCTCCGAGTGCTTTTTCATTGAGGAGTTCTTTGAGGAATGCGATGTAGCATTCATGGTTGTAGATTTTATAATTGTTAGTAATAGCAAGTGCTTCGAGAAGTTCTCGTAGAGCATCATAGGCTAGGCTTATTCTTGATGTTACTGTTTCGTCGGTGAGCACTATACTTTTTTGTGTCGTGAACTTTTTTTCTGCTGACTGTTGTAATGCGCGTATGAGGTTAGTGTCTTGTTTAACATTTTTTGCTGTTCCCTGTTTTATGCAGTCCTTCCAGTTCATTGCCAGGCTCCGGTTAGTAGGAATCCGTTAAGGATGTTGTTACGGAGTTCTTTGCTTTTTATCTCTTCAAGTGTTTTGTAGCGTAGTAGTTGTATGTGCCTTTTTAGTGTTTTTTCATGTTCTTCGAGTGTTATTTTTTTTGTTGATGGTGTGAATACTGCTAGGTCTATGTCCGACGTTTCTTTTATTTCTGCTTTGGAGAATGATCCGAAGATAAGGATGGTGGGGCTGATGAGTTCTTTTTCTAAAGTGGTAATGACTGGTTTAAGTTTTTCTGACCAGTAGATGTGGGATAGTTTTATGAATGTGGAGTTATCATGGTTCGCAGTAAATTCTAAGTATCCTTTTTCTTTTGATTGGTTGAGGAGTTTTTCTCGTGCGAAGTGCTTAAGCTTTTTTGATGCTGATGGTGGGCTGATGTGTGTTTTTCGTGCATAGCTGCGTACATGGATGGGTTGGTAATTGTCTAAGAAGAAGGGTTCTAAATCGTTAATTATTGTTAACATATGTAAATTAATAATTACAGCTGTTTATAAATGTTTCTACAGCTTCCCAAAGTCAAAAGCAATCTTTATATAGCACCTTTACCATAAAGTAACTATGGCTTATTCGATTATTGCAAGTGCTGTGATATCTTTGGTATTTGGTTTGTTGATACTTATTTTTCCAAAGGCCTTGAATTACATGGTAGCATTTTATTTGATTATTGTTGGTTTGATAGGTATTTTTTCTGCTCTATAATGAATAGTTAAACATTTCTCGTTTTTTCCCGCGCATTCCTCGACTGGAGTTTAAAGTAAAGCATCTGAAAGAGTTCGAAATGTCTAGCCCTACTAAAACTTTATTTTCTTTCTCGAAGGTAACTGCTGATGGCGCGTAGTGTTGCTTCTTTGATGTCATCTTTTCTTGTCCTCATGCCGTTAGTGACATATCCTGTGATGCCTTGTTCTTCGTAGCCTGCTCGTGCGCTGGTGACGAGTCCCAGTCTTCGGTATGCTTCATCAAGGTCTATGTCTTGGTCAAGAATTAAGCGTACTGCTCGTGGGTCTACCTCAAATCCTGCTGAGATGCCTGTCCAAATTCTTTCTTCATGTCTTACTAAAGCGCAGACGTTGAAGTTTGCCCAGCGTGGTCCGTAGCCGAGATAACCGAAGCCTCCTTCTATGCCTATGCCGAAGTCTGCGTTTCGTCGCGCGTTTCGTCCACGGTTGATCGCTCCGCGTACTATTTCCTGTAGATCACGTGGTTGTTCTGCGACGCCGGATGATACGGCTTCTGTTTCTATCTGAGCTCCTTCAAAGAAGGGTTTGCACATTCCGAGAACTTCAGTTACTGCTGCTATTTTTACAGGGTTTTGTGTTCCTATTCTGATAAGCATGGTTTTTGTTAGCCTATCACACTCTTTTTTATTTTAAAACTTCTAATTTTCCGAATTTTCCTGCTGATAATTGCATTTCTCCTTGGAATTCTGATACATAACCGTTGGTGATTTTTATTTTGTCGCCGACGTTGATCTTGTCTATTTCATCATTCCAGAGGGTAAGTGATACTTGTCCCGTGTCGTCTTTGATGGTGGCATTGCATACTTTTCCCGTGAAGTTTGGCTTGTTGATGTCTCTGACTTCTCCTTTTTCTGCAACGGTTGCTTCAATGTCTACTTTTCCTTGTCGTGGTTTTAATTCAGAAATGTTCATGATAGTCTTTGGTTTTTAGGGTGTTTATAAAAGTTTTGATAGTCTTTTAGTTGAACCCCAGATTACATAATTCATTGAACAGTTCGTCAGTATTTATGTCATTAAATTTTGCTTTATAGAAAAATAGTTTTCCTTCCTCTGCTTTAGGGTTGACAAATTGGACTTCAAAATTGTGGAGTATACTTAATGAATGGTAATTTTGCTTGAAATGCTCGAAATTTTCTTTTGTGTTGAGCAATGCAAGGATCATGACAATATTTTTGTTTTCTTTTTCAAAATAAGCCTTTGCCTTTTTGAGTTGTCGTATACTTTCTCCAAAATTTCTGAGATTTGTTTTGACTTCAATTATTTTTAGAGTTATATTAAATATCCGTTTACGGTATTTTACAAGTATGTCTACAACCCCACGATTGCCATAATCGTTAAAAGGTACTTCGATGTCTATAAACTTGGTTTTGGGATTATTTTTGAATTTTTTTACAATGAAGTTTACTATTTCTCTGTGTTTCGTGTCGTAAATCTCTTCTTTCATTTCTGTAGCCATTCTAGTTCCTCTTCTTCCAGTCCAGGGTTGAAATTCTTATCTTTTTTAGCAATAATCTTCAAGTAGGGTATCACATCTTGAGTTATTCGTTTAATCGACGCGTGTAGTTCTGGTTTGAGTGTTGCTGCTATTTCTTTTTTCTTTGCGTTTTTTTGTTTTGCTATCCATAGTTTGAGTATTCTTTGTGTTCGTTGGTAGCCTACGTAGCCAGGGCTTTTCTCTTGTTTCGCTGTTGCTATGCCTGCGCTGAGTAAGTCGTAAATGTATGCCATGAATCTCCAGTGTTGTTGTCGTTGTATTCTTTTTTTGATAATGTCTGCTGTGCTTAATCGTTCGTATGCTGTTGCTAGGTCTTTTCCTTGGTATTCTAGGGGTAGATTCTCGTCGAGCCAGAGGAATATTTCGTCCATGTCGATGTCTAAATTGTCGTAGGCGTGTCGTGCTTGGTTTGCATCAGTTCCTTTGAATACGTGTCGTAGTGCTTGGAAGATGTTTCCTGTTTGTTCTCGTTGGTCGAGTTCTTCTAAGTCTTCTTTGGTAATGTTCTTGTTGTGGAGACTTAGTATTTCTAGGTCGTTGATTGCTGCTCGTGCGTCTCCTCCTGCCATGTGTGCTAGTCGTTTGATGGTGTCTTCGTCGATGGTGAGTTTTTCTTGTTCGCTGATGTTTTTGAGTAGGTGTGCTATGCTAAGGTAGTTGAGGCTGCTTATTTCTATGGTTACACATTTTTTTCTTAGAGTGTTGAATTTGCTGTCCCAGGGGTCATTTGCAGTGAGTATAATAGGGTAGGGTGTTTTTAGGTCGAGGATGCTTGCGAGTTCTGTTAGTCCTCCTCGGTCTTCTGTTCCTGATATCCCGTCAAGTTCGTCGATCAGGATTATTTTTCCTTGGGAGAAGAGGCTTTGTTGTTGGCTTGCTTGTCCTACAATGTTTTGTATGGCTTCTTTGTTTCTGGTGTCTGATGCGTTGATTTCTATGATTTCATAGTTCATGTCTTCTGCGAGTGCATGTGCGATGCTTGTTTTTCCTGTTCCGGGTGGTCCGTAGAGGAGTACGGGTTTTTTTTGTTGGATGGCTTGGTGTATGGTTTGGAGTGCTTTGTCTTGTCCTTTGATGTGTTGCATACTTTTCGGTCGGTGTTTTTCTGCGAGTTTCATGATAATTCCTCTAAGCGATGTTTTTCGAAGTGGTTAAAATAAATGGTCATTGGTTCTTGCATGCTATCTCTGTAGAGTCCCATTTTGAAGTAGAATTTTCCTTGGGGTGGGTATCCTTGTTCTTCGTTGTAAGCATTTATGCCTTGGTAGGTGCAGAGTTGCTTATTGTTGAGCCATGCCTGGAAAAAACCTTTTTCTCGGTCGAATGTGATGTGAAAGGTGAAACTGAGCCATTGTCCTCGTAAATTTTCTTGTGTTTCCCAGAGGATAAGTTTTTTCTCTTGGTTTTGTAATGTGATGAATAGTTTTTCTTTGACATAGCGTAGGGCAATAAGTGGTAGATCTATCGAAGTATTTTTTGATGGTGCATATTGTTTCCATTGCGCGAGCACGAGCCGTACGGGGACGATGGGAAAGTTTTCAGGTATGAACAGACTAAACATATAAGAGTGCTTTTCTTTTTCTGTTACCCATTGGTCTTGTCTTTCGCAGAGTTCATCTCGTTCAGTGGGTTGCCCGCTTCCTCCTAATTCTGCTTTGTCGCCCTTCTGGATAGTTATTTTTAGAATAGTTTTTCCTTTTTGTAGGGTATCTGATTCGAATGCTAAAGCATGAGGTTCAATCTTTTGCAGATTCCATATCTTAGTACTTACAGTTTTTTCAAAATGATCTTCTAGTAGTTGTTTCATAGTAATTCCTTTGCTAATTGTTCAAACCATGTTTTGTTCGGGTCAAGTATTTTTCCGTCAATCACGACGATGGGTACGAACATGTGTCCAACGTTTTTTCGTAGGAATGTTTCTTCTTCAGTGTTAGGGTAGACGACGATGCGTTCGTAAACGATGTTTCTTTGGTCAAACCATTGCATAGTTGTTTCACATGCTTGGCATCCTGGTGTGATGTAGATTTTTATTTTTTGTCGAGGCATTTGATAATGTGCCATCCGAATTCTGTTTTTACTGGTGGGCTGATGTGTCCTTTTTCTAGGTTGAATGCTGCTTGTTCGAATTCTCGTACCATCATGCCTCTGCCGAACCATCCTAGGTCTCCTCCTTTCTTTTTGCTAGGGCATAAGCTGTTTTCTTCTGCTAATTTTTCGAAGTTGCTCCCGGTTCGTATTTTTTGCAGTAGTTCTTTTGCTTTTTCTTCCCCTTTGACGAGGATATGTGCTGCTCGTACTTGTTGTGCCATGGTGTTATGCCTCCTTTGCTATGGTTAGACTTGCTAAAAATGCTTCTAGTTGTAAATATTCGTCGCTTCCTTCTACCATGCGGAATTCAGTGTCTGCACATTTTTCTATGAGTTCTACTTTTTTCTTGTCTGCTAGTTTGAGGTTCCATATTTCTTTGTGGAGTTGTTTGATAATGTCAATGCCAGAGAGTCCGTGAGTGGTCATGATGTCTAAGAGTTTTGTTCGTGCTTTTTGAAATTCTTTGTTGAGTGCTAGTTCTAGTACCATGATGACTTCTTTGGGTTCTGCTGCGCTTGCTACTTCGAAGACAGTCTTTTTGCTGATGTTTTTTCCTAGTGATGCGCAGCTTTGTAAAATGTTTTCTGCTTTTCTTGCGTCTCCTTCTGACACGTCAATAATGCTTTGTAATGCTTCTTCGTCTAAGGTGAGTCCTTCTTTGGTTGTTACAGTAGTAATGATGTTTTTTATGTCTTCGTTGGTTAATGGTCTGAAGCGGAAGATGGCGCATCTGCTTTGTATGGGGTCTATTATTTTTGATGAGTAGTTGCACGAAATTAAAAATCTCGAGGTTTCTGAGTATTGTTCCATCATTCTTCTTAAGCTGTGTTGTGCGTCTTTGGTTAGGGCGTCTGCTTCGTCTAGGAATATTATTTTTTGTTGCTCTGTTCCTACTGCTTTTGTTCTGCAGAAGTCTTTGATGATGTTTCTTACAGTGTCTATTCCGCGTTGGTCGCTTGCATTTAATTCGATGAAGTTTTGTCTCCAGTTGTCTCCGTGTATTTCGTTGGCTATGATGAGTGCTGCGGTTGTATTATGGAGTATAAGTGGGCTATTACCCCCGATGAAGTTATGTGTGTCTTTTACATTGAGGTCATAAACTTCACTTCCTTCATCTACAGAGACTTCTTTTACGCAATCATAGATAATATCTGCTTGTCTTAAAAAGTCTATTGTTTCAAGAATATTGATACACTGCTCGTTAAAGATTCTCTTTTCTATAATTTTTTTTACTTTTTTGAGTATTTCTGGTAAATTGCTGATAGTCATTAGAGAAAGACCTCTTTCGTTGAAAATGTTGTTAGTTGTTCCAGGGTTTATTCCTATTGCTTGGGCTATTTCACTGTATTCTATCTTGAGTCTTTGAAGTATAGGCAGAACTTTTTCTTTTATATTAAAAAGGTGGATAATATTCAGATATTCTTCTTCTGAACAAAGTTTTATTTCTGAAAGTTTTTTTAAAATTTTGATGTAATTAGTGATGCGGGGTGTTCTTTTCCCATCAAAATATTCTTTAAGTCTATCGGCGCGAATATCAGATATTTTATTTCTTACTTTTGTTTCTTTTAAAATAGCAGTTATTCTTTCTGGTTGGATGTTTAGATTATTAACAGTTTCTATGACTGTTATTACTTCCAATGAGTTAGTTATCTTTTGTTTAATTGTGGAAATAAGAAGTTCGTAAAGATCTTTAATTGCATTTCTGCTTCCTTGTCCTCTTTCAAGAATATGGGAAAAACTGTTTCCTATTTCATCGTAAGATATGCCATATGTTTTTAACAAAAGGCGAATATCACTAAGGTTTATTGTCATGATATCAATATTGGTGTTGTTATCTTTAAGGTCTGTTGGTATTTTTATTGTTGGTTTTATTTTTTCAATGAAATGTTTCATTTCTACACTCCCTGATAGGATAAGGCGATTTTTTTTAATTCTGGCATGAATCCCTAGATTAAGAAGGAGATATCTTAATCCGATGATCATCTTTTTGCTTGTAGAAGAAAGTTCTATAACTGATCCATATTTTGAACCATCTGTTTCATATATACCCCGAATAAAGCTTATTAGGCAGGTTTCATCAGAAGTGTAAAGTTCTTTTGGAACGAATACTTTATTGCTTTTTTTCCCAAGAATGGGGTGGTCTAAGTTTGCTTCAAGTAGCTTAATAATTGTGCTTGCTTTTCTTATTTCTATGTAAGGGCATTTGTCCTTTGGATAAAATTCGAGAATTTCTATGCGATCTCCAAATATGGTAAATGATAACTTTTTGAATATTTTTCTCATTGTTTGGTTACTATTATAGAATCTTACTGCACCTGTCTTGAAATGTCCATCTCCAAATATAAGACCTAACCAGTAATAAAATTCTTCATTAAGTGTAGGTATTTTAATTATACAAGATTTATAGCCCCACCGATTACGATGGGTGTAGTGCCCTTCTTCTTTTATGAATGTAGTAGGTATTTTTAATGTGTGTTTTTGGGTGTTTTGGCGTGTTAAAACTTCTGGAGAAGCAATCAACATGCCTTTTTTAATATCCTGTGCGTTAGTCCATTGTAATTTTCCTTGGTGGAGTGTTAAGAATGGGTGTTCAGGGGTGGTATGTATCTCTGCGCCGAAGCTTGTTTTAATCTGATAAGTTTTTTGGCTGAAATCCTTATAAAAATATTCTATTTCTTTTGGCTTAATTTTACCGTCAATGTCTAAGCTCATGACTGTTTTTATTTTATTATTGTATGCTTGTTCAATCGAAATGAGGTTTCCTTCTCCATCTAAAATAAGTGTATCTGGTGAAACACATTTCCCAACGCCTGCCGGGCCGCTGAAGATGCAGTGCGGTATGTTTTTGTGTTTGACGAATGCTTCTAGTCGTTTGATAATGTGTTGTTGTCCTTGTATTTCTGAGAATATTTTAGGCCTGTATTTACTGATCCAAATAGAGTGTTCCCCCGTCATAAGATGCTTGTTGGTGAAGAGAACTTTAAAAAGTTATTTCAGATACTTTAATGTATATGCTGTAGTAGTCATGTGCGGCGTTGTTGAAAATCTATAAATAGAAGCTCGTGAGTCGTTAGACTCACGGGGGAAAACAATTGGAGTGTTTTCCATGGAAAAAGAGGCGAAATTAGTTAAAAAGGTTAAGCGTTTGCTCAAAAGAGCAAAGATGCCGAG
>DATDVL010000030.1:0-28110 GCA_035290025.1 Candidatus Nanoarchaeia archaeon | reverse complement strand
CTGCTACGGGCATGGCTGCTTCTTTGATAGCTTTGTCAATGTCGACTCCGTTGAGTGCTGCACATAATGCTTTTATTTGTGCATCATCTGCTTTGAGTCCTGCTGCATCGGCAACTTTCTTGACGTTCGCTTCGTTGATTGTGTTTCCTGCTTTGTGTAAAAGCATTGCTGCATAGACGAGTTCCATGGTTCTTTTGACCCCCTGTGGTTTTTTTGTTTTATTTTGTTTTTAAGTGTTGTGGTTTATAGTTTCGCTTCTGTTTGTATATTTTCTGCTTGTGCTGCTGCGAGTGCGAGTGTTTCTCCTGCTGTTTCTGGTGTGAGGAGTTTTGCTTCTTTGCTGACTTGTCGTGCTTGGGTGTATGCTTTCTTGATGAAGAGTTCTGCTGTTTCTGGTACGATGTAGCCTGCGTAGACTGCTAGGTTCATGCTTTCTGTTGCTGCTTGTGTTATTGCTGCGATGTAGACTTTTTCATCGACGGCGAGTACGATCTTGTGGAGGAGTTCTCCTGCTTCGTAGATAAGGACGACGTCCATGCCTGTTTTCATGGGTTTAATGTCCATTTTCTGCAGGAATGCTGCTACTTTGTCGGTGATGGTTTTTCCTGCTTCAATGAGTATTTTTGCTGTTTTGACGCATATTTTTTGTTCTTTTATTTCTGTTTTTATGCCTAATTGTCCAAATTCTGCTATCATGGGTCCTGGTCCGAATTTTGTTGGTCCTTCGTCGATGCTGATGTCGTGGGGTGCTGTTTGTCCTGGTTTTGCGTAGGCGTCTGTTTTATTTTTATCAATGAATTTGTAGAGTGCGAAGGGGTTTTCTTTGGTGAACATGAGTGCGGGTACGCCTTTGAGGTTGTTGATGATGTCTTGGTAGTTTTTTGGTTTTATTTGTTCTAGTGCTTTGATCATGAAGTCTTTTCTGGTCATGACGAATTCTACTTTTCCTCGTAGGCTTTTTCTGATGATTTGGTAGGTATCTGCAGGTAGTGTTTCTAGGTTGATGATGGCTATGTTCGGGTATTCTTTGAAGAGTGTTTGTAGTTTGGTGACTGCTTCTTTTTTCCAGGGGTGGATGTGGGGTTTATGCTCCATGTGCTTTTACCTCTGGTTTCTCGTTGGGTAATCGTTCAATGTCTACTGCTGGTCCCATGGTGAGTTTTAGGAATGTTTTTTTAATGTTGTTTTTTTCTTGGGGTAGTGCGTGTAATACGGTGTTGTAGACGTGTATGATATTGTCTGCTAGGTCTTCGTCTTTGCTGTCTTGTGTTCCTACGACGGTTCTTATGACAATGTCTGTTTTTGTTTCTAGTCGTACGGTGTTGTGTAGTTTTTGTACTAATGCTTTGAGGTCTGCTGTTGGTGGTACGATGCATCCTGCTTTGGGATTGGGCATTTTTCCTCGTGGTCCTAGTACTTTACCGAATGCTGCTGCTATTTGTGGCATGATGGTTGCTTGTGCTACGAAGTAGTCTGTTTCTCGTGCCATTTTTTTTATGGCTTTTTTGTCGTAGTTTTTGAATTCTTCTTGGAGTATGACTTTGTCACAGTTTGCTTTTGCTGTGGTGAGTAATTCTTGTCCTATGAGTGCTGCTACTTTTGCTTTTTTTCCTTTGGGGTGGGGTAGTGCGGTGAAGATGAGTACTTTGTCTGCGTCTTTTTTTATGTTGAGTTGTTTGAGTGTTATGAGTAAGTCGTAATTTTGTTTAAATCCTCGTTGGGGAGAATGTTCTTTAAGATACTGAATGGTTTGTAGTGCTTGTTTCTTGTCCATGTAATTGCCCTCCTACACTGAGTGTAGTCCATGCGGGTATCTTCATCGTTTTTTGGTTGATTTATAAATCTTGCGTTCTTAAAGTTTATAAATAAAAAGGGTTGGGTAGGTATATGACTGTTTATGATGTGAGGATTCAGGGAAGAAACTTTGTCGATAAACATACACATTATGAGGCAACAGTTGCTATAGGAGGATCTCACGGCACAGTTATCATACATGGTGATGTAGTCCCGATGCTTAGTGAACGTCACGGTGCGTTGGATACATGCGATTTTAGAGTTGCAATTGATTTTAGAAGAAATGGGGCTAGAATCGCGGAGTGTAGGGACCCGTTTAAGGGTTTGGATCATTTGATGGGTGTTTTATCATTAGAGGATATTGGGGTTCTAGAACCATAAAGCTTTAATAGTAAATGAGAGCATCCTTACCCGCATGTTTCTATTTAAGAAAAAGAAAGAGCCTATGGAAGAGTTCGTCGATTTGAAGGAAGTTGCTAAGGATAGGCTTACCGTGAGGATTTTCAAGTTGTCGGTTGAGGCGGATGTTGATATGGTGAAGTCTGCTATTGCTGATGGTAAGACGATTGTGATGTTGAATATTGGCTATTTTGCTAATAAGGAGCAGTTAAGGCATTGTCTGGGTGATATTAAGCATGCCGTGCAGACGTTTGAGGGTGATATTGTTGCTTTGAATCCCGGTTTACTACTTATCACGCCCAAGATGGTGAACATTGAGGGTCGCGATGTGCAAAACAATGGAGGAGGTATGACACCATGAATGGTGAAGACCAATGGTTATTTCGCTTTGATGATGACGACGATTGGGACGACGATAGCGATGATGACGATGATAGTGATGAAGATAGCGACGATGAAGAATAGTTTAGTGTAGTAAGTACACGATAAGTTCTTCAAAGAAGTGTTTTTGTCGTTCGAGGATGGTGTGCTTATACCCATGCTCGTCCATTATTTTTTCTGCTTCGGGTGTTAATGAGCTTATCACGATAAGGATGTTTCCTTCGGGTGCTAAGTGTTTTTTTGCTTGGTGTAAAAACTTTTTTAGCAGTTCGTTTCCTTCTTTTCCTCCTGTGGTTATTTGTTTGCTTGCTGCGTCTTCGTGGTGGTCTTCAGGTAGGTAGGGTGGGTTGAAGATGATGAGGTCGTATTTTTCGCTAACATTGCTAAAAAGGTCTGATTGTTTTGCAGTTATGCCTTGTTGTTGGCAGTGTTCTACTGCTTCAGGGTTGATGTCTACGGCGAGTACGTCGGGTGTGTTTTCTAGTGCTGTTGTTGCTTGTATGCCTGATCCTGTTCCTACATCCAATACTTTTCCGTGTGCGTACTCTTTAACATGTTTTTGTAGAAGGTAAGAATCTTCTCGTGGTTCGTAAATCATGGTTCTAGTGCTTGTAAGTATTCTTCTATTCTGCTGAGAATGCTGGGGAGATAATACTTCTTTATTTTTTCTTCGTAAATGTGTTTGATGTTTTCGTGTTCTGTTATTCTGTAGGCGTTATTGTTTTTTTCTATGAAGAAGAGGTCTTTTAATCGTTTGAGTTGTCTTCTGATGTTGGATGGTGCTATGCCTTTGAGTGGCAGGTTTGCTGCTTGTCGGTTGGTGACAATGTTTTGTTGTATTACTTCTGGTGTGAGGGCTGTTTTTGTTTTGTTTGCTTGTAATAAGACGTGAAAAATGTCAACGATGATGTCTCGTGAATCTCCTGTTTGTAATAATCCAAGGCTTAAGCAGAGTTTTCTTATGAGTTCTCGTTCGCTCATCTGGTACGGTTTTTCGTATCTTCTGAGGGTTATTTCTGCTAACGGTTTTTCTTTGGCGACGGTTTGTTTCATCGAATAATAACAAGTATTCAGCTGTTTTTATAGTTTTAGTAGCTAAATTTATATAACTGAACAAAAGAATGATACTTATGGTCGTAGCTCTTGTTATTGGAGTTGGGAATACAGGGAGGATTGTTATAGAAAATTTAGTAAAATCAGAAGAAGTTACAGATATTTATCTTTACAACAGAAGAAAGTTCAAAGTTGAGCATATACAAGAAGAAATAAAGTCCTTGTCCGCAGATAAAGAAATTATTCCTTTACCAGAAAAGGATAATATGCCTGTTGTCCCGCTAAATTTTAAAAAAAGTGTTAATGTCGTTTTTATTTGTGCGTCTGATTATCGGGCTGATCAACGGTCTGAAGATATTCATAAGAAGACAATTGAGAATAAAGAGACTATTAATTTCAGAATGGCAGAACTGAATCAGAACAGAAAATTAATGATGGAATGTGGGGTATTACTTAAAAATTTAAAGAATGCTTGCATTTTTGTTATTTCTAATCCAGTGGACATATTCACAAATGTTCTGGCAAAGTGTCTAGATAAATCAAATAGTCTATTTGGTTTTGGATTAGATCTGGATATACTTCGTATAAAACATTTATTGAGGCTAAAAGGTTTTAAAGAAGGTGATTTGGAAAAAGTAATGTGTATTGGTATTCATGGAGATCCTGTTCCTCTTCTTAGTCATATCATGTCTAATCCAGAAAAAAGCCTATATAATGAATTAGCAATGGGGCTAAAGGATCATTTCGTAAAAGCTAGTTTGGGTGGAGTGACTTATCTTCAGTGGAATAAAACGTTATCTGATTTGGTTGCTGGTTATTTGGGAAAAAAGGACTTCAAGACAGGCCTAGTAATAAAAATGGATTCATTTGAAGGCTTGAAAGATTATTACCTTGGAATGCCTGTAGAGTTTAAAAGTGGTAAAATTATTGGTCCATTGAATTTCTCTTTAAACAAGATAGAGAAAGAAATGTTTCTCGAAAAAAGTAAAATCTTAGTATCTTCCACCTAAGTAAACATTCTTTATTTTTTTATGGTTGATAATATCTTTTCCTCCTTCTAGTGCTATCTTGCCGTCTTCTAGGAGGTAGGTTTTGTCTGCGAGTTCTATGGCTTTCTTTGCGTTTTGTTCTACGATGAAGAGTGCTATGCCGTCGTTGCGTAGTTGTTCAATAATGGTGAATAATTCTTTTTGTAGTTTCGGGCTGAGTCCTAGTGATGGTTCATCAAGTAAGAGTAAGTCGGGGTTTCTCATGAGTGCTCTTCCTAGGGCGAGCATTTGTTGTTGTCCTCCTGATAATCCATAGGCGAGTTGTTTTCTTCGTTCTTTGAGTATCGGGAATTTTTTGTAGACGTAATCTAAGTTTTTCTGTAAAGTGTCTTTGTCTTTTTTTTCTGTTCCTATGCGTAGGTTTTCTTCTACGGTGAGGTTGGTAAAGTTTATTTTTCCTTGGGGTACGTAGCTGATGCCGAGGTTTATGAGGTCGTAGGTGTGGAGTTTGTTGATGTTTTCTCCTTTGTAGGTTATGGTTCCTTGGGTTACGTTGGCAATATTAAAAATGCTTTTTATCACTGTGCTTTTTCCTGCTCCGTTGGGTCCTATGAGTGCTATGATTTCTCCAGGTTGTAGACTAATATTTATTCCTTTGAGTACGTTGAGTTCGTTGTATCCTGCGTGTAAGTTTTTTATGGTGAGTAGCATGTTTTAGTCTCCGAGATATGCTTCAAGCACGTGAGGGTTGTCTTGTATTTTTTTCGGTGTTCCTTCTACAAGTTTTTTCCCTTCATCAAGTACGATGATGTGGTCTGCGAGGTCCATAACAAAATTCATGTCGTGTTCTATGAGGAGTATGGTTTCTCCTTGTGTTCGTAGTTTTTTGAGTATGTCTTTAATGATGATTCGTAGTTCTGGATTTATTCCTGCTACGGGCTCGTCGAGTAAGAGTATCTTGTGGGGTAGTGCTAGTGCTAGTGCGAGGTCTAATAGTTTTCTTTGTCCGTAGCTGAGGTCTATTGCGTACGTAGTAAGTGGTTTGTTCAGGTTGACTTGTGCTAAGTACTTTTTTATGGTTGTTTCGTTGTTTCGTGCTGGGGAGAAAATATTTTTGAAGAGTTTTTCATTATCGTTGTTCAATACGATGTCAAAGTGTTCTTGGATGCTTAGGTTTTTGAAGAGTCGTACTTCTTGGAATGTTCTTGCTATGCCTTTCTTGATGATATTATGGGTGGGTAGGTTGCTGATGTTTTCTTTGTTAAATATTATGGTTCCTTCGTCTTTTTGTTCAAGGTTGAGGAGGGTATTGAAGAGTGTTGTTTTTCCGCAGCCGTTGGGTCCTATGAGTGCTGTTATTTTTCCTGGTGCGACGTTGATGGTTGCTCCGTCAAGTGCTCGTATGCCTCCAAAGTATTTTTTTAGGTTCGTAATGGTGAGTATCATTCTAGGTCTATCCTCCCGTAGAGTCCTCGTGGTCGGTAGAGTAGGATGATAAGGAGGAGGAGTGCGTAGAGTACTTGCCGTAGTGGTCCAAGTATGGCGCTGGGGAGTGCTAGGAATCTTAGGAGTTCTGGTAGGAGGATGATAACGAATGTTGCTATAATACTTCCTTTGATTGATGCTATGCCTCCAACGATGACGATGGTGAAGACAAGTATTATTTCTGTGAGGGTGAATGATCCCGGGTCAATGAATGATAAGTAATGTGCGAACAAGCTTCCTGCTATGCCTGCGAAGCATGCTGAGAGTATCATGGCTTTTGCTTTGAGTAAGAAAACGTTTTTTCCTAGTACTTGTAGTCCTAGTTGGTCGTCTCGTACTGCGGTGAGGAGTGTTCCGAAGGATGATGTTGTGATGCGCCAGCAAATGATGCATATAATTATTGCTATGACAGCTACGAATAAGAGGTAGGCGGGTGGTGTTTTTATGATGAACCCGAAGATTTCTGGTCGTGGTATGCCAGGTATTCCTAGTGGTCCTCGTGTGAGTGATGACCAGTTGAGGAATAAAGTAGTCATGACGAATGAGAATCCTAGGGTTGCTAGTGCTAGGTAGTCTCCTTTGAGTTTTCTTACGGCGTAGACGAGTAAGTAGCCGAATATTCCTGCGATTATTCCTGCTGCTAGGAATGCTATGATGTAGGGTACGCCGTTCATGACCAATAGTGTTGATGTGTAGGCTCCTATGCCGAAGAATGCTATGTGTCCTAGGTTGAGCATCCCCGTGAATCCTAGTGTTAGGTTGAGGCTTACGGTGAGTATGGTGTAAATGCTGATGAATATGAGTAGGTGTATGATATAGGGTAGGATCATTGTTTTGCTCCTTTGCGTATGCCGAATAACCCGCTAGGTTTGAGTAAGAGGAAGAGGAAGAGAAGTATGAATGCTATGCCGTCTTTGTAGCCTGATGGTAAGTACCATACACCAAAGTTTTCTGCTGCTCCTAAAATATATGATCCGAGTACTGCTCCTCCTACGGATTCTACTCCTCCAATGACTGCTCCGGTGAATCCTTTGATCATGAGTCCTGTTCCCATGCTGGGTTCAAGGTTTTGTTCTAGTCCTATCAGTATGCCTGCTATCCCTGCGAGTGTTGCTCCTAGGATGAATGACCATAATGCTATTTTTTTGGGGTCGATGCCGATGATTTTTGCTAGTCCAGGGTTATCTGCTACTGCTCGCATGTGTTTTCCGAGTGTTGTGTGATACATCATCCAGGTGAGTATGAAATAGAGTAAGATGGATATGCTAATAATAATTATTTGTAGTTGGGTTATTGCTGCTCCTAAAATAGTGTAGGTAGTGTTTGATTGTATGCTTATAGTTTGTATGCTTGCTCCGAAAATGAGTTGTATAATATTCTGGAAGAGTATGAGTATGCCTATGCTTGCTATCAGGAGTATGACGTTGGATGCTTTTCTTTTTTGTAATGGTTCATAAATTATTTTGTACATTCCTGCTCCTAGGAGTGCGGTGCAGAACAAGGTAGTAATCACGGCTAGCCAGAAAGGGAAGTGATTGAGTGAATAAAATGCGTAGAGGAAGTATCCTCCTGCTACAACGCTTGTGCCATGGGCGAAGTGCATGAATTTATTCGTGCTGTAAATAAGTGAGAATCCTGCTGCTACTAATGCATACAAGCCTCCGATGATAAGTGAATTAAGGAGTAATTGTGTCAGTACCATTGCTGTAATTTTATCTTGATTCCTTTAAATGTTTTCTGGGGTTGTTTTTTTCTTAACATTATGCTAACCTCTCAAATTTTTCTTGTTCTCCTTTTGGCCCGTGGGGTAGATAAAAAAGGTTCGTGGGTAGTGTTCCGAATTGGCACATAAGTGATAAGTGATTAACGTCTAGGCGTCTTCGGTACTGGGGAGGCATTTCTAGTGGTTGAAATCCATCATCAATGTTCTCAGAAACGTTGAGCTGGATAAATGGTTGCCCGCGAGCATAAACGCGTTGCGGATACAAATAGCCCATTCCTACACAGGTAAAGGTTTGTCCAATACTAAACTGATCGTTAAAAAATTGTTCAACGTCTTCTGGTGTTTTAAAATAAGGCTTTGGTTGGAAGCCGTTGCGCATGCATTCTAGAAGGAATCTTAAGGCTAGTTGTTCTGGGTTATTGCAATGAATACTGCCGGTGCGAACAAATGATTTTGCTTCTACTAAGAACTGTAAAAGGTAGAGTGGTCTAGTTCTAAACTCTGTTACACTCCTAAGTGTTCTTTTGACAAAGTCCATACTGTTGGGATCATCGGGATTATACAAAGGGTTTTGTTTTCCTTCAAGTACAAACTTATCTAAGTCGTGTCGCGGGAGACTTTCTAGTAGGCTCATGTTTTCTTTCCTCTAACTGTTTCCAGAGCAACATGACCATAGGTTTTTGTTTTGCACCAATCTTCTAATACAAGTTGCATTTGTTCATAGTGTGTTCTATCTAGTCTATGGTCTTCTGTATCATGGAAGCGGAAGCGTACTTTTCTTTTTTCAGGTACTACGACAAGTCTTCCTTGTCCTGCATAGATAAAACGTTTTCCTACTTTTCCTAAGGATTCATTCCATTCAGGAAGTCCACGTAATTGCTCTTCTTTTCTAGTGCTAGTTATAGGTTCTCCATAATCTGAGCATTCAAGAACAAACCTTCTGGTAACTTGTGTTGGTAGAATATCTCTTAAATCGTTTGTTCTTAGGAAAGGAATTTTATCAACATAGAACTGCATAAAAATGAAAGGAAAGGCTTGACAGGTAGCTAATCGTCGCATTAAATCCATATCCATAGGTTCCATCATAGAGTCATAATATTTTCCTGTAACAAATTTTTCCAAGTCGTGTTGTGGTATTTTATCAAGTGTCATAACTCGTCACCCCACATTTGTTTCTTGCCCAGTCCAAGTAGAGTCCATAGGGCCTGCTAAGGAGCGGGGATATTGCTGTTACGATGCCCACAGTTCGTAATATCTGGTCGCGGTCAGCTTCTTCGACTAATACTGTTTTTTGTAATAATAGTTTTAAGGTGTCTGTTTTCATTGTTCTTTGCCCACATAATAAAATAAAAAATTTAACGGAGAGTTGTTGGCTTTCCGTTCTTGATGATGCGTACTATTGCTTTGCTTTGTACGATGCCTTCTTCTCCCATGTTGAGTGTTCCCATTGCTCCTTTGAAGGATTTTATGTTGTTGAGGCTGTTAATGACGTCTGTTCTTTCAGGTTTTGTTGTAGCTGTTGTTCCTGCTTCTTCATAGCCTTGTACGATCATGTTGAAGATGTCGTAGGCGTTCGGTCCTCCCAGTTTTGGTGCTTCTCCGTATTTTGCGTCATAGTCTTCTAGGAATGCTGCTGTTGGGTCTGCTGCTTGTATGTACCAGTAGCCTTCGAAGAGTTCTGGTTGTTCTGTCAACTCAAATGATTCTATGGATGTTAGTGGTGTCTTTATTCCCAGTTCTTTCATTTGTTTTGCTATGATTTCTATTTCTGGTGTGAACCCCATCAGTAAGTAGATTTCTGGTTTTGTTTTTTCTGCTTTGAGGATGAGTGTTTTGAAGTCTCTGTCTCCGCTGTTGTATACTTGTTCTGATGTTAGTGTTATGCCTGTTCCTTGGAGTCTTTTTTTCAAGTCTGGCATTGCTGCGTTGATCCAGGGGTGGTTCATTTCTAGTACTGCAAATGTTTTGATGTTTCTTCGTTGTAGTTCTTGGATGAATGCAGGGTTTTCTTCTTCTGGTGGTGTCCAGTGTATGAAGTTGTAGTCTCCTTTTGCTACTGCGGGGTCTGATGCTATACCGAAGTGTATGATCTTGTTTTCTTGTGCTAGAGCTGCTACGATGTTTCCTGTTCCTGAGCTTATGGATATAAGTACGTCTACTCCGTCAACGTTGATGAGTTTTTGTGCTGCTGTTGCTGATTGTTTGGGGTCTAATGCATCGTCTTCAAAGATGATTTCATAATTGTATTGGGTGTTTCCTAGTTGTTCTTTTGCTAGTGTTAGTGCTTTTTGTGTTCCTTCTCCGAGGAATGCTGCTCCTCCGGTTAAGGGTACGACTGCTCCTATTTTGATGGTCTGTTTGTTGTCTAAAGTAACTTTTTCTGTCGAGCATCCTGCTATGATAAGGAGTATGCTGAGGAATAATCCGATAATAGTTAGCTTGTTCATATGATACCTCCAAAGGTTATTTCTTAGGAGTAGTGACTAAAAGGCGAGATATAGATTTTATCCTAATATACTATATATAGATATATACATATAGATACTAAGGAAATGTTTATATATTCAAGAAAAGGCCGATTACAGCGTGAAAAGAAGCATTGTAAAGCTTGGTCCTGCAACATTAACGGTCAGTCTTCCGAGTAAGTGGACTAAAAAACATCATTTGCAGGCAGGCAATGAATTGGATTTGCGCGAAGATAATAACACACTTATTGTCAGTACCACACAAGAACTAAGAAAAGAGAAAATAACATTAGATCTAACAAGTCACCAAAAGTTGTTGAAAAGGCTTTTCGCGGCGCAATATTTGAAGGGTGCTGATGAGATAGAAGTAACAACAAGCAATAATGAAAAGACAAGAATTATTCAGAGAAGAACAGAAGAACTTATTGGGATGGAAATTATTAATCAAGAAAAGAATAAAATGCTCATAAAAGATTTGAGTGGTGGTACTGAAGAAAATTTTGATAATGTGTTGAAAAGAGTCCTATACCTTTTGCATTCTATGAGTGAAGAGTTGCGACGAGCGATAACCAATGAAGAGAATGATTTACAGTATCTTGAAGATATGGAAAAAAATATCAACAAAT
Source organism: Candidatus Nanoarchaeia archaeon (assembly GCA_035290025.1). GTDB lineage: Archaea > Nanobdellota > Nanobdellia > SCGC-AAA011-G17 > DATDVL01 > DATDVL01. Next base: position 17,195 of record DATDVL010000030.1, on the reverse strand, counting down.
TTACAGATTATTGTTTTAGGTTATTAAACAAGAACTTGTATCCTGAATCAAAAAAGATACCTATATTATATTGTATTACTTACTTGCTGGAAGAATTGGGTGATAATTACAAAAAGTTGGTAAAGGAAATAAATAAGACACGTTTAGATGCAAGGTTAATAACCCTGTATGAACAGATCAATACATATCATAAGAACTTCGAAAAGTTATATCTTAAATATACTCCGGAAAAGGCTATTCAATTGGCTGAAGAACATGATAAAATTATGCACATGATTATGAAGGAACAAGAGAAGATAAAAAGTACGAAAGAAGTGCTGATACTGGTGCATTATGAGAATATTGTCGAAAATATCATTAAACTAATGGGTCAATTGCTTATCTTAAATTGATGACGGAAGGTGCGAGGTACTTATCAAATATTTCTTGTGGTGGGTCTTTTAAGTAAATAAGCTGTAAACCGAAATCACTACCGGTATTATAACCAGAAAATGCGTTGTAAGCAAGTGTTATGGCTTGCTTTCTTGCTAGTAAAAACTCTGGTTGTCCCCATAGGTCTGCAAGATGACCAGTTTGTGGTGTATAGAACTGTATCAGGGCAGCTAAGATGTCTCCTTCATGTTTTTTGATGAGGACTGCTAGTCGCGCTGTTCCTGAAGAAAGATTATTTTCAACATGAAGATTTACCAGATCATTATTAGGTATACCTATAGGGTTAGGTTTTATAGGGTCTAGAAGAGTTACCCCTCCGAGTTTTTTATGGTAAGTATTACTACTTGTCTCATTTTTACCATAGATATCATTGACACGGAGTATACGTCGGAGAAGTGCTGGTTCTAACTCATACTGTTGTGCAACTTCTTCTATTTTTGGTGAGTCTTCTTCTAATCGTGGTAGTTTTTCTTTTGAAATACCAGGTAGTCCTTGGAATGATGGTGGTAGTTCCCTTTCAGAGTCCATGATGTTGCTTGCTGCGCGTTCATAAGCTGTTCGGAACAGGTACCGATAATTATCTACTTGTATGCGTTGAAGGTCTTCTAAGGCTAAATGTTCCAGTTCTTTCTTATGGGCATGCTCATTGACTTCGTAAACGCCTGCTCCTGTTGCTAATAACCCTGCTGCAAGTCCTGCAGCAACAACTATCTTTCTAAAAGTACTATTTCTTCTTCCATGGCGTATTTTATCTCGTATGGTCTGAATACTTTTTTCAGGTTGGGTAACATGGGGTGTAAGGAGTGGTGTTGTGGGCCGTAAGTTTTCTTGTGAGAGTTGTTCTAGTGGGTTATTGCTTGCTTGTAATGTTTGTAATGCTGCATCACTTAAAAGAGAAACAGTGTATGTACTAATAGAAGGTGGTTGGCTTTTTATTGCAGCGGCAAATGATGGGGTGACGATGCCTTCTGTTACTGCTTGTGCTGTTCTTCGTAATGCAAGATTGTACCATACATTTGCCATGTCGTGTAAGCGTTGTGCTTCTTTTTCTTCATGAATGTCTTTGGATCGTTCAAGGTAGCGTTGTGCTGATAATAATTCTTGGAGTATTTGGTTTTTTGTGTAGCGTTGTTCAAAGGTTTCTTGTTCTTTGGGTGTGTTGGAGAAGAATGTTGCTGCATAAGTTACAAGTCTTCTTTCAAGATCATGTGTGATGTTTGCTTTGGTGAGGAGTTTTCCTAGGTCAAATTCTGGGCTTCCATTGCTTGCTGCTCGTTCCCAGTCTAAGTATACATTTCCTTGGGGTGTGATAATAATGTTTCTTCCGTGGAGGTCTCCGTGAATGACAGAAGTTCCTACCCCTATACCTTGGAATTCCGTTGCTAATAATGCTAATAATGTTTGGTCACAAGAGTATCGTTCGCGGAAGAATACTGCTGGTTCTTCCATGGTTTCTGGGAAGTGGAGTTGACTTCTGACTGCTGGTTGGTTAAGCACGGTAAATGTTGTTGCGTAGTCTGCGATTGCTTGTTGTAATAGTGCTTCTTTGTTGGGTGTTTCTGCAATAAGGGTTTGTAGTGTTTTTCCCGCGACGGTGGGTGTTATCATGATTCTTCTTTTGGGGTTAGTGAGGGTTATGTGTGGCACGGCGTGAGCTCTTGTTGTCCCTGCTAATGCTTTGGCTACTGCTGCTTGGAGTTTTATTGCTTGCTGAAAATTTTCTTGTGTTGATGATTGTTTGATGATGTGGTGGAGTGTTACTGTTTCTGTTAAGGGTAGTGTTGCTTCAAGGAGGTAACCTCCGGTGACAGTGTTGAATGTAGTGACGTCAAGTGGTGTTATGCGTGGTTCGAGTACGCCAGGTCCTTGTTGTTGTATGATTCCTGCGAGTTGTGCTGCTTGTGTGGGTGTGAGTGTTCCTGTGGTTGCTAAGCGTTCCAATTCTGGTGATATAACCTGTTCTAGGTAGTCCCAATAGCCTTTTTCTCCTAAGAGTTCTTTTAATGAGATGCTGAGCGTGTTTTGCATGATGGAAGGTAAAAATAGGGGGAGAAAACAGTTTATAAGTCTTATGATATTTGACTACTAATAAGTAACAATTAAAGTTTCACAAACTGTCCGTCATTCACAACCATAAGTTGGAAGTCCTTCAAAGCGTCTCCATTGCTATCAATGGTTAATCGTCCTGCTGCACCATCATAATCTTTGACGTTATACAAGGCGTCTTTGACGCAAGTAGCATCAGTACCACAATCCTGCATAATGCCTGCTAGTAAGTGTACGGCATCATAGGCATGCATTGTTATAACACCAAAACTAGGTTCTTTGCCATACAGCTCAATATACTTTTTCATGACTGCTTGTGCTTTTTCGCTTTTGTCGTCATAGGCAGGTGTTGCATAAACTACTCCTTCTGCTGCATTGCCAGCATCTTTCAGTATCTCTGGGGTTGCAAATGTTTCTGCGGAAAGTAAAGGCACGGTTATTCCTAATTCACGTAATTGTTTTGCTACGAGTCCTCCTTCTGCGTAGGGCACGAAGTAGACCGCGTCAGGTTGTTTACCTTTTATTTTGGTGATTTGTGCTCTGAAATCTTTGGTTTCTGCAGGGTAAGCTTCTTGGTTAGTAATAGTACCCCCGCCTGCTTCGAAATTAGTTATGAATGTTTCTGCTAAAGCGACATTATAGTCTGATAGCTGGTTCATGACAGCAACGTTTTTGTAGCCTTGTGCAAGAGCATATTCTGCCATCTTTTTGCCTTGACCTGCATCGGAAGGCCATACTCTGAAAATATAATCTCCTGATTGGGTGATGCTGGGGTTAGAGGAAGCAACGCTTACTAAAACAATGTTGTTTTCTTCTGCGAGTGGTGCGACTGCTAGTGTTTCTGCACTACAGACCGTTCCTGTAATAATTTTTACCTGATCAACATTGATAAGTTTTTGTGCTGCAGTTGTTGCTGATTGTGCTTTGCATTCGCCGTCTTCAAAGATAAGTTGTAATGGCATTCCGTCAATGCCTCCTGCAGCGTTGATTTCTGCTAATGCTATTTCTGCTCCTCCACGTGAAGACTCACCATAATTGGCAACTTCCCCCGTGAGGGGTGTGATATAGCCTAAGGTTACTGTTGTTTTTTCTGCTGACGAGCAGGCCATTAAGAAAAGTAGTCCAAAAATAAGAATTGATGAAATTTTCATGAAGGGGAGAATTTTCTTTAATTTAAATAGTTTACTGGACCATGGTCATGAATAAAAAGCGTCCTTGATGAGTAATGCACAAGGTATTTAAAACGATTTTTCTGCAGGGTAATAATGCGTTTGCGGTATCGTTTATTAGTAGAGAGATTACTGGTCTTAGTGATTATTGCTGCTTTGGTGAGTGTTATTATTTTCCAGAATCGTCAGGATACGTTGGAGGTTGCTGATGAGTATGTTGCTATTGCTGAGCATGTTATTCCTGCTGTTGTTGCGATTACTGCTGAGGGTAGTAATGAGTCTAGTTTTGGTTCAGGGGTCATTATTGATAATAGAGGATATATTGTTACGAATAATCATGTTATTGGTAATGCTTCTAAGATTCGTGTTTTGTTGCCGCGTAAGGATATCTATGCTGCAGTGATTGTGGGTGTTGATGCTGCTACGGATATTGCTGTTCTAAAGATTAATGCTTCGAATCTTCCTGTTGCTCGGTGGGGTGATTCTGATGATGTAGTTGTGGGTGAGAAGGTTTTGGCCGTGGGTAACCCGTTTGGTTTGGATTCTACAATTACTGCAGGTATTATTTCTGCAAAGAATCGTGATCGTGGTCCTACAGTGTATCGTGATTATTTGCAAACAGATGCTGCTATTAACCCAGGTAACTCGGGTGGTCCTTTAGTAAATCTTGATGGTGAGGTTATTGGTATGAACACATTTATTTTTTCTTCGTACACCAATGATGAGGGTACACGTGCACTAACGTCGGGTGTTGGTTTTGCTATTCCAAGTAATACTATTAAGGAGGTTGCTGATGAATTGATTGATCATAAAAAGATTGTTCGTGGTTTTTTGGGTGTGCAGGTAAGCGATATTGTCGAATTTAACGAGTCTTCAGGTACGGGTCATATGGTTCTTGGTGCTAATGTTACAGGATTGTTTGATGATGCTCCTGCGGGCAAGGCGGGTGTGCAGAAGGGTGATATTATTAAGTCGTTGAATGATATCCCTATTGAAAGTTCTAATCATTTGAAGAATTTAGTTGGCCATTATCCTGAGGGTACAGAAGTTCGTATCATGGTTGAGCGTGAGGAAAATGCTACGGTAGTACGTAAAGAGTTTAAGGTTATTTTGACCGAGCGTCCTAACACTGCTAATTAGCGTCGGCATCGGTAGTCTATCAAGTTTAATCGTTCTTCTTCAAGATCTTTGGCAATGTTCATCTTGTCTTGGTCATAGATCAAGTCTCTTTTTTCTTCTTCTAAGTCTTTTTTCTTGCTAGCACTGGTTTCGTCTTCAATGTCTTTTTCTTTGTCTTCAATGTCGTTGTCTTTATTTTCGATGTCACGGTCAAGGTCTTCAATCTTGTTTTCTGCTGAGGTCCTATCTTCTTCGCAGGTAGTGTCTTCAAAGTCATAATCTTCGTTGCAGCCTTCTTGGAGTATCACAAATTCTGCTTTGAGTTGTTCGAACAAGTTTTCAAGGCTTGATTGGTCGTCTTCTGTATTGCTAACGTCTCGTTCTTGTTCATCAAGTTCGTCTTGTAGTGTTTCTAGATCATCTTCAATGTCGCTAATACTCTCATTGTTTTCGCTTTTTGCTATTGCTAAGTCTTCTTCTTTTCTGTCAATCTCAAGTCTTTTCTCTTCATAAACTTTATTTTCATCAAGGTATTTGTTTTGTGCTGTTCGTAGTTGTTCTCGTACGTGTTTGAAATCGTTGAAGACCTTTTCGTAGTCATCATTACAAGTACTTTTTTCTGCAATGACAGGTTCTTCTTTCGCAGCTACTACGGTAGGTGTGCTGAGTTGTTCTTCTAAGCTATCTATGCGTTCTTGGAGGGTATTTAGTTCTTGCTGGAGTTTTTCTACGTCCTGGTTTTGTGCTTGTTCTACACATCCTGCTAAGAAAAGTATCATGAAAAGGAGGGTAAGCCAACGCATAGGGGGTGGTAAAAGATGGTCTGTTTTTAAGTCTACCTCTTAAAATTCCGGAAATATTTTAAAGGGAGTATGGGGGGTAATAAACATGTTAGGGGCATATTTGGAAGAGGTGATCTTTCCGCAAGTAAAAGAATTATTAGTCATGTTATGGCGTGACGAAAGTGTTTTTTGGACTGTTTTGCCATTGGTGGTCTCAGCAGTCATGATTCAGGTTTATTTTGGTCGTAATCGTGATGAATCTCCTGCTTGGAATGATCTGTTCGCTAATGCTGTTATTCTAACGTTCGTTACCGCTTCCTTGTTCCATTCGTTAATGGAGCAGTATGGTAATTCTTTATGGGTTATAGGAACAGTAGGCTTCGATAAAGCATTGTTTGCTGCAGGTTTTGTGATTTTAGGTGTCTTTCTTATAGCAACAGATTTGGTGCACGGGTTACCTTTACGTCTGGCAAAGATTATTTGTTCACCTATATTCATGAGTGGTTTAAGCATTATAATTGTGGTGTTAGTACAGTCTGCAGTAATTATTGATAGCGTAACGGTTAGTGCTGCTATTCTTGTATTATTCGTGTTGATGGGTGTAGAAAAGCTTGTTAGGTATGTTATTAGGCCAAGTGAACAGGCTAAGAGTGTTTTGCTGGCTGATAAAATTCGTCGGAAAAAGCATTTGCATGATATCTTTTTGAAGAAGAAAAAACGGGGTGGTTAATCTTATATATCCTTGATGGTCTGGAAAATACATGACCAATCTTATTGTTTGTGTAAGTACGGGTAAGGGTACGTGGAAAGAGGTTGCTAATTTGATGAATCAGGGCCCTTGGAATAAGATTTTTGTTTTGACGAATAGTTTTGGTAAGGAGAATTTTTCTTCGTTGCCAAAGACGGCGCAAGTGTTAGTGTTTGATTTTGAGCAGGATATTAAGGGTTTAACAGAGTCTTTTGCTAAGTCATTGAAGGATAAGGTGAAAGATTTAGAGGTAGCAGTGAACTTTGTTTCTGGTGCAGGTAAAGAACATATGGCATTGATGGCTGCTTTGATGAAGGTAGGTATTAGTGTCCATTTGGTGATTCCCGGTGTGAAGAGTCCTGAAGATTTATAGGACCGTATTCTTTATAAGTATCCTTGACTACAGACTAATTGCAGGTTTTTTCCCTTGCAACAACAAGTTATGACGGAGGTTACAACTATGTCTGAAGGTACGGAATACGAAAACGAAAGAAGAGAAGATTCAAACACCATTTTTGTCGGCTCTCGTCCATTTATGAATTATGTAACAGGAGTCGTTATGCAGTTCACCACGCAGGGTGCTACGGAGGTGTGTGTCAAGGCTAGAGGGAAGTTTATTAGCAGGGCTGTTGATATTGCCGAGGTTACTTGTAAACGTTTCTTAGAAGGTCAGATTGAAGTGAAGAATATTCGTATTAATAGTGAGGAGTTCACCAATAATGAAAATCGTTTGGTGCGTGTCTCTACGATTGAAGTGTTTCTTGGTAAGAAGAGCCAATAAGAAGTTTTAAATGGTTCTTTGTTTTCTTTTTTCATGGTAAAAGATGGTGATAATGCATATTGTGTGGTTGATAGTTGGTTGTTTCTTGTTGGTGAAGGCTGCTGAGTATGCTGTTCGTTCTATTAGTAATGTTGGTCGTGTTATGCGTATGTCAGAGTTTATTATTAGTTTTATTGTGGTAGGTATTATTAGTACATTTCCAGAATTTTTCGTTTCCGTGGTTGCTGCGGTGAAGGGTTTTCCGACGCTTGCTTTTGGTACGTTGATTGGTAGTAATGTTGCTGATCTTACAGTGGTTATTGCCTTGATGGTACTGTTTGGTGGTACGATTCGTGTGGGTACGAAGGCTTTGCGTTATGATTTTTTTTATTTGGTGTTAGCTGCTGTTCCTATCTTGCTGGCACTGGATGGTATGTTGTCAAGGCTTGATGGTGCTGTTCTTGTCTTGTTGTGTATTGTTTTCTTTTATCATATGATCACGCAGTCCTATCATTTTAGGAAGGTAGAGCAGGGTATTAGGAAGCGTTTGTTATGGGATGTAATATTGTTTACCATCAGTGTTATTGTTCTTTTTTTTAGTGCGAATATGATTGTTAAGTATGCGGAATTGCTTGCTTTGGATTGGGGTATTCGTAAAATATTTATTGGTTTGGTGCTTATTGCTTTAGGTACGACGTTGCCAGAATTAACCTTTGGTATTAAGGCATTAAAGAAGGGTTTAGGTGACTTGGCTTTAGGTGATGTTTTAGGGAATGTTATTATTGATGCAACATTTGTTCTTGGTGTTGTTGCTTTGATTGCTCCTATTCAGGTAAGTTTGGTCATCGTTACTAGTGTGGGTTTTTTTATGGTGCTAGGTATGTTTATTCTTATCACAATTATTGAGCGTGGTCATCATGTGCTTACGAAGAAGCATGCGTGGTGGTTATTAGGAATATATATCATGTATTTGGTTGTGACAGTAACAATAAGTCACCTAATCTAAAAGTATTTAAACAGTTTTTAGTAGAAATGACACAACAAGAGGTGATTATGGACAAGGGTTTTTATGTGAGTCGAGAAGTAAAGATACTTGCTGTCATGTTTTTGAGTGTTTTCGTTTTGGGGACCGTAGGGTATGCTTTGGCGTATAAAGTTAGTTTTGTTGATGGTTTAGTACTCACATTCGACACGTTAACGTATACTGAAGAACGAGGGCACGGTATTGTTCGTGTTATCCAGGTATTATTGCATATTTTTGGTGTGGTTATTGTTTGGGTTGCCTTGTGGACATCATTTGATTTGATGATTCAAGGCCAGTTTTCAAAATATTTTTCAGGGGTGAGGATGATGGATAAAATTAAGAATTTGAAGGATCATTATATTGTGTGTGGTGGTGGTCGTGTAGGTGAACATGTTGCTGAGTTGTTGATTAAAAGCAAGAAGAAGTTTGTTATTATTGAGCGTCAGACCAATGTTGATAGTGCATTGACTAAGAAAGGTTGTCTAATCGTTTCAGGTGATGCCTTAGATGAGAATGTCTTGCTAGAGGCAGGTATTAAGCGTGCAAAAGTCTTGATTTCTGTGCTTCCAGAAACAGAGAAGAATATTTTAGTAACGTTGTCAGCGAAAGAGTTGAATCCTGATATCAAGATTTATTCTCGTGCTGATAAGAAGGAATATGTTAAGAAGTTGCATAAGGCGGGCGCTGATTTTGTTTCCTTGCCAGAGTCAAGTTGTGCTGAAGAGATCATGGCTAAGATTGAGTGATTAAGAAAGTTCTTTTCTTAGTTCATCTTTCATTTTTTGCGTTGATTTTTTCAGTTTTCCTTTGAGTATGCCAAAATTCTCTCGAAAGGAGTTGTTACTTTTTAGAATGATAAGATATATCTTTTCTTTTGGTTTAAGATGAAGTATAGTAACAACAGTTTTAGGTAAGGTTACACCTAAGGAATTTCCCATTTTTCTAGTTTTTACAATGCATTCAACCATCATGAAAGAGAGGTAACTGTTGTTCTAATAGTTTACTGTAATAATCCGGAAGATTTCCGGCGGTTATAGCCTGAAAGAAGTCGACACGACACACACGACAACTGCAATTAGAAAGATTATAAACTAACAAGCCCATAAACAAAAAATGTTGTTAAAGCTAGACAAAGATTTCGCGCTCTTTTATGGGATAATGCTAGGTGATGGTTGTTTATCAGAATATTTAAATCGAGGCTATAAAATGAGGATTATTGCTATAACTGGTTCTTCTCTTGATGATCTTCCATTTTTTAAGGAAGTAATAAGCCCACTATTAAAGAAGTTTAGAAATAAGGAAAGCAAAATAAAGTTTAGGAAGAATGCAAATACAATTGATTTTAATTTTCAAGATAAGGAATTATTTGATTTTATTCATGCTCAAGGTTTTCCTGTAGGTAAAAAGAGAACTAAGCTTTTTATCCCGAAAGTATTTTATGATAAAGGTTTAGTTGAGTATGTAATACAAGGATTTTTTGCGACGGACGGTTCATTGGTTATTACTAAAAATAATAATACATTTTATCCAAGAGTTGAGGCTAATGGTATTGCCAAAAGGTTAATTAAAGAGATTAATGATTATATCTGTTCACGCGGTATTAACTCTCATTTATATCACGCGAAAAGAAAACAGTCTTTTGGTTTTGGTTCAAGCAACCAAGATAGAGTTCAGATCAACGGAATAAAAAATTCAATATTATTCAATAAGATTATAGGATTGGTAAACCCAAAGCATAATAGAAAGTTCAATAAGATATTAGCGTATTACAAAGAATATAAGTATCAAACTAAAGGGGTACATTCACATAAAGTAAGACCTATTTACGAAAAGTTAAATAAAGACTTTGAAATAATCATGTCGAGGGAGAGATTTGAACTCTCGGCATCGGGCTTATGAGACCCGCATTCTAACCAAGCTGAATTACCTCGACATAAAATGAGTCTGTTTAAAGTATTTTAAAAGGATTGCGTTTAGAAAGATTTCCTTATTTTCTCTGCTATTTCTTTCAATGCTTCTTGACTTGCTTCTTTTCCTTCCCAGTGTTTATAGCCATCATTCGTGAATCGCGGCATGACATGGACATGCAAATGGAAGACTGCTTGTCCTCCTGCTTTTCCGTTGTTAATGCCTATAGTTATTCCTTCTGCGTTGGTTGCTTTAGTTATAGCATCGGCGACTTTTTGTGTTGCAGGCAGTAGGTGTTGTAGTGTTTCCGTGTCTGCGGTATGCAAGTCTTGGGTGTGTTTTTTTGGTATAATAAGAGCATGCCCAGGGTTGATGGGCCCTATGGTTAAAAACGCTAAGGTATGTGTATCTTCGTAGATAATATGACTAGGTAGTTGCTTGTCGCGTATTTTACAGAAAAGACAGGTAGCATCAAGCATGGTTAAAAAGGTAGGATAGGGTTTCCAAGATATCGTTCCTCTTTTAGGATTTCAGGCCAACGTTGCATTTCATAACGTCGAATTCTTACTCCAATATAAAAGATAGAAAGGACTAGTGCGGTATTCTCTGCTGCTTGTAATAGTGGCACCCCTCGAAGTGTCTCGCTCATGCCAACAAGACCGAAACCAGCATGCCAAATCTTTTCTCGCAAAGTAAGTTTTAGAATTTCTTTAAGATTCATAAAAATAGTGAGGACTTAGAGTTAATAAATGTTATGGACTGAGTGGGAATTGCACCCACGGCCTTACCGTTGCGAACGGTATGCTCTAGCTAACTGAGCTATCAGCCCATAAAAAGAAGTCTCGTTTGATGTTTTAAAAAAGCATCGAAATGTCTATTGTTTTATTTCTACTAAAAAGGTTTTTTGATCTATAAGTTTTATTTCCGCGATTTGATGTTTGCTCCAGTGCTGTGTCAATTCTTTTGGGAATCTAAAGAAGTATGTTTTTCCGTCAAAATTAATGTTTCTTTCCATAGTAATGATGCGATCATCAACTATTTTTTGTATAATCCAAAAAGTTTCTAGTTTTTTTGCTTGATTGGTATCAAGATATTCTTTATGGCATTTGTTGCATTTCCAAACATCATAGTCTACGCTAATTCCTTGATAACTTACATGTTGATGAGTTTTCTTCGTAATTTTTTTGCAACAAGTAAATGGTCCTTCAAAGGCATCTTTAGCTACAGTAAATTTTACTTCTTTCATAATATCTTTTTTAGTAATGATCTTTTCCATGTTATTTAGCGTGGTACAACCTCTTTTGCCAAGGTGATGACGGATATGCAGTAATGACTCTTGCTTCTCGGTGTTGGTAATTGAATATTATAGTGAGGTAGCGGGTACTTTGTGCGATGACTAAATAATTTCCGTTTCGTGTTTTGAAGAACTTTGCTCTTCCATCGAGAAATGCCTCGTCTAATTCCTCTTTGAATACGCGATGTTTTTTGAAAATCTTTTCTTCTATCTTCTTTTCTAATTGTATTTTTTGAATGAACAATTGTGTACTCCATAGTGTACTCTTAAGAGTACTACCTATTTAAGTCTTTCTAGAAAAAAGTGTTTTATTCTTAATATGCTTTTCGGAGAAAAATCCGAAAATCTTACGAATTAAGTATAAAGTGGACCGACAGGGATTTGAACCCTGAGCATCGCCCAACAAGGGTAGTTTTTTACTACTTGCCATGGGCGCAGTCTACCGGGTTGACTTACCGGCCCGCATAATATCTATTCCAGAAAAAGTTGTTTATAAGACTTTTCCTGCTTTTCAAGATATAGAAAAACTTATATTACCATCTAAAAAAATGCGAGTATGATACCTCAAGTAAATTTCAAGGTTATAGAATTTAAGAACATGTTTAGTCAGATAAACGGTTTCCTAAGTCAGAATATTAAAAGATTATGGGATTGGAGTGATGTCATATTTTCGCAATACCCTGATTTGAAGGCAAGATTAGAAGGCATTGAAGACAAAGAAGAACGTTATAACATTTGTAGGGATTATTTTTCTGAAAAGTATCTTGAAGTAAAGGGAGAATTAGAAAATAATACAACAATGTTTCAGAAGTCTTGGGATAGCATCAATAATCAGGTAATGGAAGCTCTTTCTAAGGTTATAGAAGTAGATTGGCCTGAGAAAGATAAGAATATCACAGCTAGAGTATCTATGAATCCTATTTGCCCTCGTTTTATTAAGTATAGAGTTTTTGATCTGTATTATAAGTTTACTGCAGAAAAGATGCGCGAAGTAGCTGTGCATGAAATACAACATTTTCTTTTCTTTGAAAAATGGAAGGCTGTTTTTCCTGAGACAAAAGAGGAAGAATTTGATAACCCGTATTTAGTATGGCATTTGAGCGAGATAGCGGCACCAGTGATTCTTGGTGACAAAAGAATACAAGAAGTCATTCCTCAAAAGGATCTTCATGGTTACAAAGAACATCAGAAAGTCATTATTGATGGAAAGACAATTATTGCGCACATTCAAGAGATTTATGATAAAAAGACGAGTTTTGAGGATTTTTTAAGAAAGTCGTATGATATTGTTAAAAAGTATGAAAACGAAATTAGGGCTGCAAAGTAGTTAGAGTAGTTTTCCTGCTTTTTCGAAGGTTATTTCCTTTTTGAATAATTTATGTAATATTATTTTGAGTTCTTTGATAGGTATTCTTATTTGTTTTTCCGTATCGCGGTCTCGTAAAGTAACATCTTTATTTTTCAAGCTGTCATAATCTATAGTTATACAATAAGGAGTGCCTGCTTCTGCTGCTCGTAGGTAGCGTTTTCCTATGCTTCCTGCTTCGTCGTAGTCTACGATGAATTCTTGTTCTAGTTCTTGTTTGATTATTGTTGCTTGTTCTGCTAATCCGTCTTTTTTCATGAGGGGGAATACTGCTATTTCTATAGGCGTTATGTGATAGGGTAGGCTGAACATCGTTTTTCCTTCTCCCTCTGCTTTTTTGTTGTAGTATAAATCCATTAAGGCAAAGACAGGTCTGTCGGTTCCGAATGCTATTTCTAGGATGTGGGGGATGTATTTTTCTCCGTTGTCTCGTGTTCCTTCCAGTTTTTGTTTGGAGAATTCTGCGTGCTTTTTTAGGTCGTAGTCTGTTCTGTCGTGTACGCCGCAGCATTCTGTCCATCCGTAGCTGTTAAGGTTTATTTCTATGTCCCATGCGTCATCTGCGTAGAATGCTCGTTCTGTGGGTAGGTGTTGTCGTATGCGTATTTTTTCTTCGGGTATGCCCATGTGTAAGAATTGGTTGTAGGCGGTGTAGAGACACCATGCGTATGCTTTTGTTTTGATGTGTTGGTGTTTTATCGCTTCTTCTGGTGTTATTTCTTCTAATTCTTTTTTGTTTTCTTGGTGGTGATTGGTGTAGAGGGGTAGTTTTTTGTTTTTTATCTGTTCGTAGGGTTCCCAGTTGTTTTTTTCTTTGGGGTCGATGAAAAGTTGTGCTTCTGCTTGAGTAAATTCTCGTAATCGTAGGAGGTGTTGTCTGGGGCTTATCTCGTTTCTATAGGCTTTTCCTATTTGGAATACACCGAAGGGTAGTTTTCTGAAGTAGTTGTTGAGTTGTTTGAAGGGTAGGTAGGTGACGGTTGCTGTTTCTGGTCGTAGGCTGAAGGGTTTTCCTGCTACTTCTGTTTTCATCATGAGGTTATAGTCTTTTATTTCTTGTTTGAGTGTTCCTTTGCAGCTAGGGCAGGTTATTTTGTGTTTGGTGATAATGGTTAAGAGTTCTTTTTCTTTTTTTCCTGCTGTTTCTTCTTTCGTGTATTCTTCTATGAGTTTGTCTACGCGGAAGACGGATGCGCATTTGCTGCAGGTGATGACTTTGTCAGTAAATGTTTTTAGGTGTCCTGATGCTTCCCATACAATGTCGGGTACGACAGTGGGGCATTCTAGTTCTCTCAAGCCGTGTTGGAAGAATAGTTTTCTCACGCTGTTTTCTACTTTGTTTTTTAAGAGTTTCCCTAGTGGCCCGTAAGCGTAGAATCCTGCTACGCCGTTGTAAATGTCAGGGAATGGTCCGTAGATGAATCCTTTGTTTTGCATGAATGCGTGGAAATCGGTTAAGAATTGTTCGTTTTTCATTGTTTTTTGTTATGCGGAAGTTGTTTTAAAGGTTTTTGTTAACGATGTGGTGTGGTCTATCATTTTTTACTTTTTTGAGCATGAGTAGTCCTAAAAATATAAAGACAACAAGTGATACCATGGCTATTCTGTATCTTGTGCTTCCTAGATGGAGGAGTTTGGTTACAATCAGTCCCCACACGATGGGTCCTAGGAATGATGATGCTCGTTCTGCTAGTCCAAAATAGGCGAAGGCGATGTTGTGTTTTCCAGGTGGTGCTATGCAGGTCATGAGTGATCGTGATACTGCCCAGTTTGCTCCGAACCATAATCCGAGAAGTATGCAGGTTCCTAAGAATAATGGCCAGCTGGTGATGAGTCCTAGGAAAGGGAATATGATGAGCCATACGACGAGTATGACAATCATGGTTTTCTTGTGACCGTATTTGTCTGCTAAGTGTCCTGCGAGTACTCCTCCTAGTGCTGAAGTGATGAGTGTTGCTAGTAAGAGGTAGGTTTTTGTGGTGTCGGTGATATGCCATACTTGTTCTAGGTAGAGTGGGAAGTTGTTTGCTGCGGTGAGTACGGCGTCGTTGAACAGGAAGTAGGCTAAAAGGAAGTAGAGTACGCCGGTGGTGAGAAATAAGTTTTTTGTTTCTTTGTAGGTTTCTTTGATTGCTGCGGGGATGGTTGTTTTTGTTTTTTTCTTTTCTGTTTCTTTGAAGAAGATGAGCATGGGTAGTGCTAATAGGAAGAAGATGATTGCTGCGGGTAAGAGCGTTTCTGCTCGTGCTTGTCCTCCGAGGAGTGTTAGCTTTCCTGTTGCGAAGGGTAGTGCGATAACGAGTCCTAGCAGTTGTCCCAGGTAGTTTGCCATAATGCCCAATCCTGAGATAATTCCTCTGTTTTTTGTGGTGGTGATATCTTGTAAGAGTGGTGTGTAAAAGGTGAATGATAAGAGATAAGAATACAGTCCTAACGTGAAGAAGAGGAGTGCTAAGAGATTGTTTTGTTGTATGGCCATGATACCACAAAGTCCGTAGAAGAGTGCGGTAAAGATGGTGGTTATGCGTAATCCAGTGATTCTTTTCCATGACTTGTCTAGTAATGTTCCTGTTATTGGTGCTGTGAGTAAGAGGAGGAATGCTGATAGAGTAAATGTCAGATTGAAATGTAGGTCTGATACTTTTTGGTCGATGACAATCCATTGTGCAAAGTAGAGGAAAAAGGTTATGGACACGATGGAGTTTGCGAAGTCATAGAGTATCCAGTGGAAGATGTTGCTTTTTGTTTGCACAAGATGGTGTGTTTCGTGTGGCATTTAAAGGTTTTCTTCTACCATAAGGTATTAAAAGGGTCTTTTCTTTGCCTTTGCTACATCATAATGCATGATAAGAAGATTTGGAGGTGTTTTGTGTATGGCAACGGAAGGTTATTGTGTGAAGTGTAAAGCAAAAGTCGCTATTAAGGACCCTAAGGAGTCTAAAACTGCTAAGGGTACAAAGATTGCTAAGGGTAAATGCCCGAAGTGTGGTACGACTGTTTGTAGAATGGGTGGTATTGTTAAGTAATACACATCTTTTCTTTTTTTCTTTTTTGTTCATAACCTTATTAAATTGCTGTTAAAGCTGTTTTGCAGTATGTTACCTAGTATGCGTCGGGGGAGAATTATTGTGGATAAGTTGCTTGCTCGTACAGGTCGTTATCATTCTTTTCGTAGTTTTGGTCAGGTGGGTGATAAGTTTTTTCGTTCTGGTGAGTTGCGTGGATATGAAGTTGAAGAGATTATTAGGAGTCATGGTATCCGGACAGTTATTAATCTTCGTGGTGCTAAGCCTAATCATGGTAATTACCGTGCTGAGGTTAAGCTTTGTCGCCGTTTAGGTGTTATGCATCATGATATTCATTGGCATGCTAATTATGTTGCTAAGGATGCTTTAGTAGCATATGTTGATTTATTACATCTAGTGAATTATCCTTTGTTGGTGCATTGTGCAGGTGGTAAGGATCGTTCAGGTTTTGCTGCTGCTGTCTATTGTATGGTCATGCTTGGTCATGATTTAGGTGGTGCTCGTTCAGAATTAACAAAGTTTGGTCATGAGCTTAATGGTTTGGATATCATGTTGGACTGGTTTGCTGCTTCTGGCAATGATTCTTTTGAGGATTGGGCTAAGAATAATTATCAGAGTTTGCCCGTTAAAACGTTTAAGTGAGTGCTTCCATCGCGTCTTTGTAATTGATGATGTTCTTGTTTTCTATGCGTGGGCATGCCGTGTTCACCCATGTTTCTATTGCAGGGAAGTTTTCGAATTGTTCTGGGTTAAGGTTGTCGCAAAGGAAGATGTAGCTTTTCTTTTCTCCGTGTAATTGTTCTTGGAGTTTTTTTGCTCGTTGCATGTTTCCTTGATGGGGTTTGATGCTGACAATGATGCCGACAGTTTTTGCGTGTAAGAACTTGATGATTTTTCCTTGTTTTTGTTGGTGGTATTTCTTTACTTCTTGTTCGGGTATTCTTGTGAATTCGTTTGTGAAGGGATTTGCTACGTAGACATGCTTTTTGGTGTGCCATGCTAGTCCTATGGGGTGGAATGCTGCTGATCCGATGTAAAGGTACGCGTCAACCTTTGCTCCTCTATCAATGTTGGTGAAGTTGCAGCCAAGTATTTGTCCTATGATAACACTTTTCTTTACTTTTTTTTGTATTTCTGGTAGTCGATGTACTAATTGTATGCTAGTAACGAGCCCTATCTTCTTTTCAGGGATGTTTACTTTTTTAAGAACAGTTGTTAGGTCGTGTGTTGATTGTGCCGCTACAAAATAGAGTTTCATTTTTTCTTTTTCTTTAACGGTTCAGTGACTGCTTTGGGTGAGATAATGGCAGAGTTGCCGGTGGGGTCTTCAATGATTATTTTGAGGGAGATGTCTCCTAGTTTTACTTTCCATAGTTTTTTGAGTAAGTTTTTTGCTGTTTTGACTGCTGCTTCATCTTCATCATTGTTTTTTTCTTGTTTAAGTATTTCTTCAAAGCGATGGATGACTCCTTCAATGTTGCTGACATAACCGTCTGCTACTGCTCCGGGTTCTACACTCAT
>DATDVL010000029.1:0-7495 GCA_035290025.1 Candidatus Nanoarchaeia archaeon | reverse complement strand
GCTGGAGGGTAAGCCTTTACCTATTGAGCATGGTGGTCCTTTGCGTTTGATTATTCCTCATTTGTATGGTTGGAAGGGTTCAAAGTTTTTATCTAGTTTGAAGTTTGTTGTTCGTGATGAGCCTGGTTTTTGGGAGGTTCGCGGGTATCATAATCATGGTGATGCTATGAATGAAGAGCGTTATTCGTAAGATTTTCGGTTTTTTCTGCAAAAGTATTATTTAAGATTTATTTCATCATTTTTGTATGGATATAATCTTTACAGCGTACGCTGAGGAAACAATGATTGTTCGAGATATTTCTCGTGATATGATAAGAGACACCCTTTCACAACCGTTCGAGATTGTTCATGGTAAGTATGGGAGAAAGATTGCTCATAAACTTGTTGGTGATAAGCTGTTGAGAGTTATTTTTGAAGTTCGAGAAAAGACTTATATAATCGTTACAGCTTATTTTACTCAACCTTGGAGGTATATAAAACATGAAGATAATGTTTGACAAAGAACATGATATTATGCGTATTACTTTTTCTGAGGAGAAGTATGATGTAAGCGAGGAAATGGGTGATATCATCATTGATCGTTCCAAGAATAAGAAGATTATTGCTATTGAAATTTTGAATGTTTCTAAAAAGACGACTATACAAGACTTAAAAGAAGTCACGGTAGGTCTTGTTTCTTGATAACAATGGGATATCTCTTTACGAAGGATGAGCCTGGTTTTTGGGAGGTTCGCGGGTATCATAGTCACGGTGGTGCTTTTGAGGAGGAACACTATTCTTAATGTAGGGTTGTTTATGTATATTCTATTCTATAAAACCTTATTAAGTGTTATTTTCTTGTTTATGTTTGCAAATGGCTATTGAAGTTGAAGTGCGTTCTTTTGTTGCTGAGCAAAAGTATGAACAATTGTTAGACTTTTTTCGTAAACATGCGCAGTTAGTGAAGGAAGATAATCAGGAGACGTGGTATTTTACTGGCAATCAAGATTTTCGTATGCAGCGTAATGATTTTGGTGCGAAATTGGTATTGAAGAAGGGTAAGGTGCATGATCCGCATCGTGAGGAACATGAGGTTGAGTTTTCGAAGGAGTCGTTTGGTTCGTTTGCTGAAATGTTTTCTTTGCTGGGATTCGAGGTTGATATGAAGTGGTTTAGGAAGCGTTACGAGTTTTTGTGGGATGGTATTCGTGTCTGTTTGGATAATACAAAAGGGTATGGTTGTATTATTGAGTTGGAGCGGTTGTGTAATAATACAGATAAGAGTTTGGTGTATACCGTGTTGCAGCAGAAGTTGATGAATCTGGATGTGCCTATTACGCCTCGTGAAGAGTTTGAGCAGCGTTTTCAGGAGTATAAGGAAAACTGGCGTGACTTGATAAAGATTTAAATATTTTTTAGGAATTCTTCTCGCGTAATGTTAAGGTCACGTTTTATAATTTTATTGAGTAGTCCTCTGTCGATTTCTTCCCCGCCATGGTTGGGAATGATGGTTGTTCTTCCGTTGGGGTGTTCAAAGAACATATGGCTTCCTTGCTGTCGTTTGCAGGTGAATCCTAGTTTTTCAAGAATTTTGGTGAGTTCCTTTGCGTTAAGCCCTGGAAGTCGTGACATCTATACCTCTAATTGTTGGAGGCTCAAGAACTTTGTTTTTATGGGGGTAGGTTTTTTCGTGTCAAGGTAGAGTGCTATGGCCTCTTTTGTTCGTTTGAGAAGTTCGTCATAGTTCTTTGCTTGGGTATGGCATCCAGGAAGTTCGACGACTTCTGAGATGAGATAACCGTCTTCTCCTTGTTCTATAATAATGTTAAATAGTTGTCTCATACGCGGTCGTTGTGACTTTTTCTTTATATGCCTTTTTGCTGGTTTTCCGGAAATTTTTCGATGCATAATAGTGGGTGAGAATAAGACTTATTATAGCTTGTGGATGAGTTAATTATGTTAAGGCGAGAGAAAGTTTTATAAACAACTGATAAGTAGTTACGTTTATGGTTCGTCGTATGTCTATGGATAGTTTTCTTGCATCTCTTGATGGTTGTATCTTGCCAGGTGCTGCTGATGAACATCTTGTTCGCAGGTTTGTTGATTATGCGGCGGGTGCTCATTCGTGGTATAAAAGTATACAACCTTTGGATTCTAAAGGTATGGCTGCTTTTAGTCTTTTCGTCGGTCCTGGTCCTTTGGTTGAAGCTAAAGGTGGTCGTAATGAAAGATCTTTTGAAGGGTTTATGCATTTGAAATATCATGTTCCTGGAACAATTATTGGTGCTCGTGAAGCGCATAGGATTCCAGAAGTTGTTTATCAGGCAGGTTTAGTACATATTCCTATATCTCACGAGTTGGGTGGTTATAGGGGTGATCTAGCGAAGCAATTAATGGTTGTTCGTATAGGTAATCTTATTGAGTATGTTGAAGAACATCGTCGAAAGTCTGGTCGTCCGGAGAGTGCTGTACTCAGAGCTGAGTTAGCTGTTGCATCTTCTGCGCGTCCAGTGGTTGATGGTGTTAATGTTATTGCTACAGTTGATGGTTCTGGTTATGGCCAGCCTTTGTGGTAAGGGTGATTATAGGTCCGTATAATGAAAATTGTTGAGTTTATGGGTATGCCTAAGGCTGGTAAGTCTACGCATATTGAACTTGCAGAAACTATTTTGAAACATCAGCGTGGTGCTCGTGTTCGTGTTGTTTATGAGGGTGCTCGTGTTTGTCCTTTGGATAAGGGTGAGGATCGTTTCTTGTATCATACTTGGTCTTTTCATAATACTATGAATCATTTGGCTGAGGCTCGTATGGGTCATTTCGATTTTATTTTTGTAGATAGAGGTGTCTTTGATCATATTGCTTTTACTCGTGCGTTGGGATATGCTGGTGTATTTTCGCAAGAGCAGTGTGATGCACAAGTTGCTTATTTTTCACAGTTTTCTTTTTTGCAGGATGTGGTCATTGCTTGTATGGTTGATCCTGATGTTGCATTGGCACGTGAGCAGAAGCATCATGAACAGCTAGGTAGGGTGATGAATGCTGGTTTTCTTCCGTTGCTTTCTCGGGCTTATCGCGAAGTTATTGATACGTTAAGTCTTCCATATCATTATGTGGATGGTAATAGGACCTTGGCTGATAATAATAAATATCTTTTAGCATTGCTTTAGTTGTTTTTCTAATGCGTAACCTTTAAAAGTTAAATTTTCCTTGTCTGTGTATGAGAGGTGACACTAATTCTCCTGTTATTGAGTTGAAGAATGTTTGGAAGACCTATCAGATGGGTGATACGGTTGTGAATGCTTTGCGGGGTGTTTCTTTGCAGGTTCGTAAGGGTGAGTTTGTTGCTGTGGTAGGTCCTTCGGGATCGGGTAAAAGTACCATGATGAATGTTATTGGTTGCTTAGACGTGCCTTCGCAGGGTAGGATTTTGTTGAAGGGTCGTGATATTGCTGCTATGGCTGAGTCTGAGCTTGCTTCGTTGCGTGGCAGGACTATTGGTTTTATTTTTCAGCAGTTTAATCTTATTCCTACCTTGACGGCTGTTGATAATGTTGCGTTGCCTATGTTGTTTCAGGATACGTCTGCTGATGCTCGTCAGGTGAAGGCTTCTTCGTTGTTGGCGAAGTTTGGTTTGGGTAATCGTATGGATCATAAGCCTAATCAGTTGTCGGGTGGTCAGTCGCAGCGTGTTGCTATTGCTCGTGCGTTGGTGAATGATCCTGAGGTTATTCTTGCTGATGAGCCTACGGGTAATTTGGATTCGAAGACGGGTGCCGAGGTTATGGATTTCTTGTCGGAGATTCATGAGCGTGGCAAGACGGTTGTTTTGGTCACGCATGATTTGGATTTGGTGCATCATGCTGAGCGTGTGATTCATCTGAAGGATGGTATGATTGAAAAAGTGGTGCGTGGAGGCAAAAAATGAAAAAATTTCTAATAGTTGTAGTTATGATGGTATTGTTGGCAGTTGCTGTCAGCGCTGATATTCGTGTGACGAAGGCTTCTCAGGATCCTGATCCTGTTCGTGCGGGTGATCTGGTGAAGTTACGTTTGATGGTAGAGAATACTTGGGCTGATGCTCGTTATGATGTTATGGTAGAATTGCTTCCTTCATATCCTTTCTCGTTGTATTCTTCTGATCAGGTGAAGAATCTTGGCCGTTTAGAAGGTGGTACGATTGGCGCTGATGCAGTGTTTGCTGATTTTTGGTTGCGTGTTGATCCTAATGCTGTTGATGGTGATAACGAGTTTACGGTTTTTGTGTATGATCAGGACAAGTCGTTCCGTGTGGAGAAGAAGTTTATGATTGATGTGGAGTCGGAAAAGATTGCTGTCAAGCCGTATATTGTTGCTTCTGATTTGTTGACGCCGGGTAGGAATGGTAAGTTTACGATTGAGATTGCGAATGCGGGTGCTAATGATATTAAGGCGTTGGAGTTGGAGTTGCTTCCTTCTGATGATTATCGTTTATTATCGACGTCGAGTTATGTGTATCTGGGTGATTTGGATATTGATGATACAGAATCTGATGATTTTAGTGTGTATGTCCCTGCTGATACGACGCGTGTTGCTGTTCCTGTCCGTTTGTCGTATCGTGTGAATAATCAGGACTATACTGAGGATAAGATGCTAACACTGAACTTGTTGTCTGCTGATGAGGCTGAGGATTTGGGTTTGGTGCAGTCCAGCAATACTGTTGGTTGGGTAGTACTTATTGCGGTCATCATCATTTTAGTGTTGTGGTGGCGCCGTCGTCATAAGAAGAAGTAGGCACCATGTTTGTTGATTTTGTTAGGCTGGTGTATGTTTCGTTGAAGAACCGTCGGGTGAGGAGTTGGCTCACCATGATTGGTATCTTTATTGGTATTGCTGCTGTTGTTTCGTTGATTGGTTTGGGTGAGGGTTTGCGTGCGGGTGTTATGAACCAGTTTAATTTTTTGAGTACGGATATTCTTTCGGTGACTGCTTCGGGTACGGGTAATGGTCCTCCTGGTACAGGTGTTGTTGCTCCGTTGACGAAGAAGAATGTTGAGGATATCGATACTATTCCTGGTGTTGATTTTGCTATTGGTCGTATGATCGAGAATGCGCGTGTAGAATTTAATGGTCGTGCTGACTTTACGTTTGTGACATCGTTGCCAGAGTATGATGTTCCTGCGTTTAAGGAGTTGCATCGTATTGCTGGTTTTGAGTTGGCGCAGGGTCGTTTGTTGTCTGCTCGTGATACGCGTCAGGTAGTATTGGGTTATAATTATGGTAAGGCTGACGAGTTTGGTATGCCCGTGGAGCCCCGTGATCGTTTGATTATTCAGGGTCGGGAGTTTGATGTTGTTGGTTTGTTGAAGAAGAAAGGTTCTTTTATCGTGGATAATGTTGTTTTGATGACAGAAGAGC
This sequence comes from Candidatus Nanoarchaeia archaeon, assembly GCA_035290025.1. Taxonomy (GTDB): domain Archaea; phylum Nanobdellota; class Nanobdellia; order SCGC-AAA011-G17; family DATDVL01; genus DATDVL01. Next base: position 2,122 of record DATDVL010000029.1, on the reverse strand, counting down.
AGGTGAAGAATTTGTTTGGTACGGAATCATATGATCTTATTGCTGTTAAGGTTCGTTCTGTTGAGGAGATGTCGTTGGTGAAGGTTCGTATTGAGAATTATTTGCGTCGTGTTCGTGATGTTGATGTGGGCGAGGAGGATTTTGCTGTTGAGTCTCCTGAGCAGGCGTTGAAGGATTTGGATGCTACCTTGTTTGCTATTCAGTTGTTTGTGTATGTTATTGCAGGTATTTCTATTGTTGTGGGTGGTATTGGTATCGCGAATACGATGTATACGTCGGTGGTTGAGCGTACGCGTGAGATTGGTATTATGAAGTCTATTGGTGCTCGTAATCCTGATATTTTTTGGTTGTTCTTTTTGGAGTCGGGTTTTCTTGGTTTGGTAGGTGGTTTGGTGGGTGTTGTTGTGGGTACGGGTTTAGCGTTGGGCCTGGCCAAAGTTGCTCAGGTGTTTGGTTCTGATTTGGTGCAGGTTACGATTTCTTTGCCGTTAATTTTTGGTGCGTTACTGTTTTCTTTTGTCATTGGTTCTGTTGCGGGTATTTTGCCTGCGTTGCAGGCTTCTCGTTTGCATCCTGTTGATGCGTTGAGGTCGTCAAAATGAAGGCTGATTTGTTGAAGTACGCGTTGCAGCATATGCATAAGAAGAAGTTGCGTTCCTTTTTGACGATTCTTTCAGTGTTGATTGGTATTGCTGCTATGACGACGTTGATTGCTTTTGGTCAGGGTGTTTCTACGTATGTTGCTGATATTGCTCAGCAGATGGGTGAGGATAAGTTGATGGTGCAGCCTCGCGGTTTTGGTTTTGGTCCTGCGTTGGAGTCGAATGTTCGCTTGCGTGAGGGTGATGTTGATGCTGTCGAGTCTGTTGCTGCTGTTGCTGAGGCTTCGGGTACGTATGTGCTTTCTGGTGAGGTATTGTTTGATGATCAGCGTCGGTATGTGAATGTTTTTGGTTTGGATTATGGTAATCGTAAGAAATTATTGGATGAAGTTTTTGATTTGTCGTTGATTGCTGGTCGTGATTTGCGTGGTAAGGAGAAGTCGAAGGCTGTTTTTGGTTTTAATTATCAGGTTCCTGATAAGATATTTAAGAAGCCGTTGAAGGTGGGTGATAATGTTTTGTTGAATAATCATTCTGTTGAGGTTGCTGGTTTTTATGATTCTTTGGGTAATCCTGAGGATGATAAAAATATTTACATGACAGATATTGCTTTGGAGGAGGTGTTGGGTGCTCAGGATTTCCAGTTTATTGTGGTGCGTACGGTTGAGGGTCGTTCTCCTACTGCTGTGGTAAGTCAGGTGCGTCGTGCGTTGTTGGATCATCGTAATCAGGTTGCTGGTCGTGAGGATTTTTTTGTGCAGACTTTTGAGCAGGTTATTGCCACGTTTACGTCTATTTTGGATATTGTGACGACGGTGGTTATTCTTATCGCGTTGATTTCTTTAGTGGTTGCTTCGGTGAATATTGCGAATACGATGTATACTGCTGTTCTTGAGCGTACGCGTGAGATTGGTGTTTTGAAGGCGGTGGGTGCTCGTAATCATGATATTTTGTTTGTGTTTGTTATGGAGTCGGGTATGTTGAGTTTGCTGGGTGGTATTATAGGTATTGTTCTTGGTTGGTTGATTGCTTTTGGCGCGGGGAGAATAGTTGCGGGTGCTGGTTTTGGTGCTTTTTCTCCGTTGTTTACGTGGCAGTTGGCTTTGGGTGCTTTACTGTTTTCTTTTTTGATTGGTGCTTTGGCGGGTTTGTTGCCGGCGTGGCAGGCTTCTCGTTTGAAGCCGGTTGATGCGTTGCGGTATGAGTAGCATAATTATCTTTTTGCTGGTAGGTGTGTGTTGACTGCTGCCGCGAGTGTTTCGTATCGTTTTCGTGTACCATTTGTTGTTGTTTCTGCTAGTTCTAGAATGCATTCGCAGAGTCGTTGTCCGCCAAGGTAGTGTCGTGTCGTAAAGGTATCGCCGTCAGTTTGTAGTATAGTAGTTAGCGACATAAATAACGCATAAATCCTTGCGTAAAAGTGTGTTTGTCCCAAAAGCTTTCTAGAGCTTCTTGCATTGCATCAATGGATTTGAAATGCTGTGATTTTGTCACAGCATTTTTTGTGACCTTCCAGCAAG
>DATDVL010000028.1:0-25150 GCA_035290025.1 Candidatus Nanoarchaeia archaeon | reverse complement strand
TGCTATTTATGATAATATTAAGAAGTTTGTTAATTATTTGTTGTCTTCTAATTTGGGTGAGGTGTTGATTTTGTTTTTGGCTATGGTGTTTGGTTTTGCTGTTGATGGTGTTACTATTATTCCTTTGTTGGCTGTTCATTTGTTGTGGATTAATTTGGTGACAGATGGTTTGCCTGCGTTGGCGTTGGGTGCTGATCCTGCTGATCCTCGGGTGATGTCGCGTAAGCCTCGAGATCCTGGGGTTCCGTTATTGTCGAAGAATTTGTCGTTGATGATGGTGTTTTCTTCCTTGGTGCTTGCTGCTGCTGCGTTGTGGGTTTTTGTTCATTACTTACCAAATGTTGCTTTGGCGCAGACCATGGCGTTTTCTATGGTTGTTGTTTTTGAGATGGCTCGTATTTTTATGATTCATGCGCAGTATCGTTCTCCGTTCTTTTCTAATAAGGGCTTGTTGTGGGCTGTTGCTGGTTCTTTGGCATTGCAGGTTTTGGTGTTGTATATTCCTTTCTTGCAGAAGGCTTTGAAGGTTGTTCCTTTAGGTATGGTTGCTTGGGGTCAGTTGTTGTTACTTGCGGTGGTTTCGTATGTTGTCGTGGTGGGTGTGCAGAAATTGATTGTGAAAATGACAGGTCAGTTTGATTAGTGAGGACGTCAAGAACATAAAGCTTAAGAAACCTCTGATAAACATTTTTATATGGCATTTCAGGTAGTTGAAAATGTTGAAAAGATTGATGAATTTGTCAATTGTTATCTCTTAAGTGTCGATAGATTATTTTCTTTGTTATCAAGGCATGTAAAACCTGCTGAAGTTGTTAGTGATTATTTTGGTGTGGCTAATCGTGGGTTTTTCGGTTTTGGTGCTGGGACTTCTCAAATAGGAAAAGTAGATATGACATTGTTTGATGGTTTTGGTAAATCTTGTGGTCACATAAAATATATTTCTGTTGCTACAAAAAAAGATGCTGATGATAGTCGTCCTTTTCATTCTCATGAAGAATGTTTGGAATTGGTTGTTGAGAAAGAGGGGGCTGTTTCTTTTTCTGTTAATGACACAAATGTTGTTTTGCCTGTTGCTAGGACTGTAGTTTCTGCTCGTAGTGTTTATAGTCATCGTGGTCGTGAGTATCGTCGTCAGCATGGTTATGCTGGGTTTTATGATCATTCTTTCAGTCGTAGAGATTTGCGTTTGTTGCCTTGGCCGTTGTCTCATTTTTCTGTTAGCGGTGCAAATATTCCTACTGCTCTTTTCTTTTCTGGTAGTGGTCGTATTCTTTTGGCTGATGCTTTAGCGGAGAATGCAGAACGAGGCAGTTATAGTTATAAGGATTAGTAAATATCTCTGTGTGTTTCATACAGGAATGCTACTTCTTTGTCAATGGTCTTTAGTATTTTTATGGTTTCTTTGAATAATTCTTCTGAGCTGATGTGTTTTTTGCTGTCGACCCATTTCTTTATTTTTTTTGTTGCTATATCTGCTAGTTCTTCTGCTGTTTTTTTGTGTCTATGGTTTGCCATGGCTGCTGCGTAGATGCTTGCGTAGAGTTTTCTTTCGTCGAATCGTTCGTGGTGTCCTTTTCGTTTGATGAGGTGGGTCATGTTGTTTATCCGAAGTTTATGGTTCCGTTTGCTATGAGTATGAGTAGCCATCCCATGAGTACGAGCATGATGCCTACTGCTAGTCGCATGTAAGTTCTGTTGTTTTGTTTCCATTGTTTGATATCATGGATTTTCTTTCCTCCTGCTACCATGAAGAGTATGATGAGGAGTGGTGCTACGAAGATGATGTTGTAGATGATGAGCATGATGAGTGCGGTGAAGTCGAAGTATTGTGCTAGGAGTGTTATGATTGCTAGGTAGGGTGCTCCGGTGCAGGGTAGTTCTACTGCTGCTACGAATGCTCCGAGGAGCATGATGCTGACGACGGTTGTTTTTCCGGTGAAGTTGTGGAGTTTTTTTGCAAAGATAGGTGGTATCATGAGTGAGAATCCTTGTCCGTACCAGAAGTAGTCTTTTATTTCTATGATTCCTGCTATGATGATGAGTATGCCTACAATAATGGAAAGGTATTCAGTGAGGATGAGGGGCATGCTGCTGAAGGCGTAGATGAGTCCTAGCCCTGCTGCTAGGTAGACAAAGAATATTGCCCCAATATAGGCAAGTCCTAGTCCTATCAATTGTTTGGTGGTTCTGTGTGCTGCTAAGAGTACGGACATCATGAGTATGAGTACGCCGATGGCGCAGGGGTTGATGCTGTCGATGGCTGCGGTGATAAGTACCGTTCCCAGGGTGGGTAGGTATGCTTCAACTGCCATAGATGTCTCCGTTGTTTTCTGCTACGCGGTAGCTTTCGCAGATATGGGTTGTTGTTTCTTGTCGTGGTCCATAGGTTATAATAATGCAGTCTGCTGGTGGTACGTAACTGTAGGGTGCAGGTAAGTAATCTTCATAGGTTGCTAGTTTTTCTTGTTGGTAGATGTAGGGTTTTTCTTCTGGGTTGGTTATGAAGTAGCGGTAAACTTGTAGCGTTGCTGGTTGTCCCTCGCATGTTTCTCCGTTGATTATTTTTATTATTTTTTCGTTGGTGGGTAGGGTTATGCTGTCGTGGTTGATTTCTCCGCCGATGACCTTGAAGAAGTTTTGTAGTGATCCGTCTTCTAAGTGTTCTAGTACTCCTTCTATGTGTATGCGGTTGTCGTTGTGTTCATGGAGTGTTGGTGTTCCTATGCGGTTGCTGATGCCGGTGGGGTCTTCCAGGTTTATTTTTTCTCCGCAGATCCATACTTCGAAGTCGGTGTGCCAATGTACGGGTCCTCTGGTTGCTGATCGGTGGTTGATGTAGATAGTGCTTGTAACTGAGTAGAGTGTAGTTATGATGATGATAATAACGATGCACCAGAAGAGTAAGTGTTTGGTAATATTGCTTGCTTTTTTGTCGAGTAATGCTATGGCGGTGAGTGCGAGTAGTACTGCTGTTCCGTAGAGGATAAGTTTGAGTGCGGTGCTTTGGTAGTAATCATTTTCTTGTGTTGTTTCTGTGTGGTGTGCTGTTACGAGCGTGCTGCTGAGGATGCATAGTACTATCAGTAGTACCTCTTTTTTCATAGAATGCATGTTCTTGTAGGTTTTTTCTTTTTTTATAAGCTTTATGGGTATGTTTTGCTGTCGATGGTGTTACTATTATTCCTTTGTTGACGATGAATAGTTTTGCATTAATCTTTTTAATCATTTAGAAGCCATTTCCATATAGGTATTAATTTTATTATTCCTTGTTCTAGCTTGATTTCTTTTTCTTCGTTTTTTGTTATTATAATCCCTTCTTTTTTGTTAAATTTTTTCATGAATTCTATTAATGGCTTAAAGTCAGTATTATCTATTTTGTTTTTGTATTTTACTTCTATGGGCAGGTTATCTTTGATAATATCAATTTCGTTGCCATTTTTCCAGAAGGTTGTTGCTTGGGACTTATTAACTGCTAATGTTTCAATCATTCTACCAAAAAAGTCTTCTTCTAGGTGTGGTTTGTATAAATAAGTCAAGGCGTTATCTGTGGGGTAAGCTCTTTTTATTTTTCTTATGGTAGTGCTTCCTTTCCTATAATTTCCTAATATAGTTATGAGGAAGCTGTCTTTTAAGTAGGATATATAATTTTTTATTACTCTTCTGTCTTTGCCATATTGTTTGCTTAGTGACTGGTAGTCTATGTACATACCTGGGTTCATTGCTATGAGTTCTATCAAGATTTTAAGAAATTCTGGGTCTTCAATATTAAACATTCTTGGGATATCTTTGTATACTATTTTATCAATTACTAAGGCTCGTACATATTCTCTGAATTCTTTATCACTTTGGAGAGAGAATGTTTCGGGAAAACCTCCTTTTTCGGCAAATTTGAGGAATAAAGGCTTAATTTTTGTTTCGTAATTAAAATCTTCTTCTTTGATATTATTAATTTTTAAGTATTCTTTGAATGAAAACGTGTCCATTTTGAATTCAAATATTCGTCCTGCTAATGTTTCTTTAGTCTTTTTTCTTATGAATATTGATTCAGAACCGCTTATAATAAATTTGAGTTTAGGGTAGAGGTCATAATATTTTTTTACCTCATTTTCCCAGTTACTGCATTTTTGAATTTCATCTAAAAAAATGTAGACTTTTTCTTCTCTAAAATCTTTTTTTTGAGTTTCTCTATAGGTATCCATAACGTCGCTTAGTTTTACAGTAAACTCATCGAAAGAGAAGAAAAGAATATTTCTAATGGGTACTTTTTCAATTAATTTCTGGATTAATTGGTAAATGGTAGTTGTTTTTCCCACTCTTCTAAGGCCTACAAGTGCTAAAATGAACTTATTACTCAAACTTTTTTCTATTTCTGAATAGTTATCTCTTTTGAAGGGAAGAGCCAGTTCAGGGTCGACTTTTTCTCTTAACCACCAGTGATTAAATTCTTCCAATTTAGACAGTTCCATATGTGTACATTAGAATGTACTTATTTATAAGCTTTATGGTCATCGTAATGTACATATATTTTATCTTACTTTTCTTAACTTAAAGGTTAACTTTAGTATGATTTTTATTGAAGTCTAGTTTAACTTTGGTTAATTCCTTCTATAAGTGGCTACAATTCTAGAGTTTTTGTCATGTTAGTCGTTCAGATTTCCTTTAAGACTAAGGATTAAGTTCTGTGTTTATGGGCATGTTTTGAGGTTGAGGGTGTACGCTGTTCCATGGTTGATGATGCTGTTGCTGCTTGCTATGCCGTACGTGCAGTTTCCTAGTTTGATGAGTTGTTGTTCTTCGCTGATGATAGTAAGCTGGTAGGCTTTGTTTTTTGGTATGACTATGTTCATGATTTTTGGTAGTTCTTGGTGGAGTGCTTGGCATTGTTCTTCTTCTTTGCAGTGGGTGAGTTGTTCTTTGAATGGTTCTCCTTGGATGGTGAGTTGGCTTATGGCAGTGAGGATGTTATTGTTTCTGGTGTTGGTGCGTAATTCTTCGTTTTGGTTGTTGTCAGTATCACTGAGTTTTAGGTAGATGATGCCTCCGAAGATGAGGAGGAGTATGATAATGACGAGTCCTATGATTTCTGTTTGTCCTTTCATCTGTTTGCCTCGATGGTGAGTTGTCCTAGTCTATAGGTGTCTGTTTCTGGGTAGTAGAGTGCTAGAGGTGTGCTGATAATGTTTTTTTCTGTTCCTTGTTGGGTGATATTATAGATAATCCAGTGGTTGCAGTTGTTCGGGTAGGTTATTTGGTTGTAGAGTTGTGGTGTGCATTGTTTGTTAATGGTTGGTGTAGGGTATATTTGTTGTAGGGTTATGGTGGTGCTTCCTAGGAGTTCTTTGTAGTCTTGTGCGGGGAAGAGGAGGAGTTTTGTGGTGTCGATGCAGTTTTCGTGGTTGCAGGCAATGGCGGGGTGTTGGGTGATGGTTGCTAGGAGTACGGTTATTTTTTGGTCGTTGATGCTGATGCCAGTGTCTTGGATGTTTGCTAGTTGGTATTTGTAGAAGGTGAATACGCCGAGGATGAGGAGTATGCTGATAGCGAAGATGATAATGATAGTTTCTGCCATTTGCAGTTGTGCTTTTTTAGTAGATTGTGGGGCAGTCATAGTTGGTGAGTTCTCTGTTTTGTTCTTCTATTTTTTCTTGTAATGCAGGTAAAGCTAGTATAGTTGCTGTTTTGTAGTTGCTGAGTGTTTGTTGTGCTAGGTTGAGGAGGTTTCTGCAGGTGTCTGTTGTTTTGAGTTGGAGGAGTCTTGTTTTTTGTTCATAAATGGTTGTTATGCGTCGTAGTTCTTCAAGTGCTGTTGCTTGGTTGCAGGCGTAGGTGTCTTTTCCGAATATTGCTCCGAGCATCATGGCTTCTCCAAGGTAGGGTTGTCGTAGGTTGTTAATGACTACTTCTTCTTGTTCAAGGTCTATTTTGATGATGGCTGCATTTTTTATTTGTGCAACGCCGGGCGGTATGGTTGTGGTAAAGAAGACGAGTGTTACGGGTTTTCCTTGTTGTTCTTGTTGTATACGCTGGGGTAGGAATTGGTTGATGGGCTGTTGTTGTATGTCAATGATGTTGGGTATGTTGAGGTTGGTGACGTAGTCTTTGGTTTCTTGGCTGTAAATGAGTACGTAGCGTTCGTTATTGTCTAAATAATAGAAGCTGGTTATTTTGTAGGGGTAGTTCCAAGGTTGTACCCATGTATTGATATTTTTGGTTGTCATGGGTTTAGTATAAATTATTTTGTGGTCTTTTTTTTGGTAGTCGTTGAGGTGTAGGCTTTCACAATCGGCATCAAGGCTTATCTCTTCTGGTAGGTTAATGCTTCTGCTGGTTGAGCTCCCAATGCTAAGTGCATCGAGGTAGTCGTTGAGGTCGTTGAGTGTTGTTCGTGTGGTAATGTTTTCTTGGAGTGTTTGCTGGTCGTAGGCGAATTTTATGAAGAAGAGGAGTATGATGGCTCCTGCTATGCTGGTGAAGATTGTTTTGAGTCCTAGTTCGAATCCTTTATGGTTTATGCGTTGCGACGATAACATGGTTTTGTTCCATTTCTGTTTGTATGATAAAGTTTGCTTTTCCGTTAGTAGTACTAATGCAATAAGGGTTGTTGGTTTCTTTGTTGTTGAGGTTTTGTATGTTGAAGGCGTTTTTTGCGTGGTCGTCTAAGGGTAGGAAGAAGAGGTTGTTGTTGCTTGCTTCTATGGTTGCTTTTTCGTAGTCGTTGAGGGGTAGGTTGATCACGCGTGATTTGTCGTAGAAGCATAGTTTTTTTGTGGTGCTGGGTACGCTGAGGCTTATTTTTTTGCTGCTGCCGAGGTCGAAGTTGTAGTAGCGTGTTACTTCTTCTTGGAGTGTGTTGACGGTTTTTGCTAGTTCTACCGTGCTTGCGCTTGTTTTTAAGTCCATGAAGCTTTTGATGCCGAAGATGAGTATGAGTGCCATCACGATGAGTGCGAATATCATGATGAATGGTTGGCTGAGAAGTTCCCCTTTGTTCATAGTTTCCCGCCATGGTTGCATTTATAACACCTTCAAGTACCCATAGAGGATAGTTCCATTTATAATATTATTCAATAGTTCTTTGCTGAGATTTTTTATGTTTTTTTCAAAAAGGATGTTTATTTTTCTATGGAGGATGTTTTCGTAGGGTTTTAATTGTAGTGTTGTTTCTTTAGCTTGTATAAAGAGGTCGATGTCGCTTTCTTCATGGTCTTCTCCGCGTGATGCTGATCCGAAGAGTATGATGCATTCTGGTCTGATGGTTTCATCAATGAATTGTAGAAGTCCACTTCGTGTGATTTGTAGGGTCGTGTTTTGTTTTTTTAGGAGTTTGTAATAGTCGTTTTCTCGATTGGCTGAGTAGGTGGGGTAGAGTCCTTTTTCTATGCGAATGATGAGTTTTTCTTTGAGGAGTTGTTTTAAGTTGTTGGTTGTAGAAACGGGTCCAAGTTTTAGTAGACGTGAGAGTTCTCTTAAGTAGAATTGTTTGCGGGGGGAATTAAAAAACTGTTGCAGTACGCGATAGGTGTTATAATATTGTAACATGTGATATAATTTTGTAGCAGGTGATATATAAATGTAGCGGTTATTAAGGGTATATTTTGTAGCTTGCTACATTGTTGAAGTTGTCTTTGCATCGTACGAAGTAGGTGCTTGCGTCAAGGGTTGCTTCGTGTTGTGCAGTCCCATCTCCGGTCATGGGTGTTCCTTGGCCGTAGGTGAAATCTCCTTTCGTGTTGTATTCACAGCTGCTGTCTTCATGAGTTTCTAGGTAGAGAATGTTTCCTGATTTGTAGACTCGGGTGAGTTGTGGTCCTTGGGTGTCTACGCTGACACTGAAACTGATGCTGCCATTTGCTTGGTTGCTGGCGCTGTCAATGCAGTAGATGTTGTAGCGGTAGTTGCCGGTTGCTAAACTACTGAAGGGTTGGTTGTGTACATTGCTGTTACTTTCTACAAAGTCTATAGCATTGGTATAATCATCTTTGCTGAATCCGCAGATTGCTTTTCCGTTGTCTGCTCCGCCGCTCGTGGTTACTTGCATGGCTACGTTGCTGGTATATAATGTTCCTGTGGGTTTGGTACTGGTTACTTTGAGGGGTACGGTTCCTCGTAGGGTGTAGTCGTAGCTTTCTATGTTGACGTTTCTTTTGTCGTCTGTTTTTCCGGGTTGGTCTTTGCAGCGGAAGTAGAAATTATTGTTCTGGTTGGATTTGATGTCTTGTAGGGTGCCTATGCATTCGTAGAGTCCGTAGTACACAGTTCGTTGCGCCATGCTGTTTTTGTTGCAGACAAAATTGTTTTCCATTTGTGTGTACTCAATGTCGTTCTTGCTCCATTTGCATTCTGATGGTTCGTTAACATAAATAGTGAGGGGTGTCATGTTGGTTCCTGCTGCTATGCCTGCTCCGTTGGCTATGCTGGTGAGTTCTATGCTGGGTGGTGTGAGGTCGGGTCCGGGTTGTATGCCGAATTTTATGTAGTAGTCTTTGTTGTTCGTGTTGCCTGCTTGGTCTTGGCATTTGAGGAAGAGTTGGTAGTTTCCTCCGTTCGTTATTTTGAGTACTTGTGGTTCTGCGAGTTCTGCAGGTAGGCTGAAGAGCATGGTGTGGTTATAGTCGTAAAGTGTTTCTCCGAAGTATCCAGGCATCTCGTTATAGGTTGTTGAGGTGTTGAGTGCGTATTTGCATTGGCTGGGTTCGTTCGTGGTGATGCTGAGGTGTACGGGTGTGAATGGTTTTACTTTTTGTGTGAGCGTGTAGCCGTTTACTGTTTCTTGGATGGTATAATTCATGTCTGCTTTGTTTGCTTTGATGATAGGACTATTAACATCATTGGGGTTGGTGTTGGTGCATAATTCTTTGCTGGTTCCTTCGTTGACTAATTTGCATAATTGTCCTAGACTTCTGCAGCGGTATTCTGAGCATGGCTTGCCGTCTTTGCCGCATTCTTCGCATTTGCTTCCGCCAGTGGGTGCTACCCATGGGTTGCAGGTAAGGCTGACGGTTTCTTCTTTGGTGCTGGCGAGGAGGACGTCAAACAAGTTGTAGACAACCCAGATGATGGCGATGATGCCGACAACGGCGAGTACAACACCGATAGTGCTTCCTGCTGTTGCTGCTGATCCTGCAGGTAGTGCTGTTTCTGCTGCCGCACTTGTTCCAATGGGCATGACAACAGGTTCTGCTAATGTTGTTCCTGCTGCGGGGAATGCTGCTGCGCCTGCTGGTGGGACAAGTCCTGCTGGCATCGTTGCTCCTGCAGGTATGATTATAGCTGTGTTGGTTACCCCTCCTGCTGCAAGGGTAGTTGCGCTCGTGCCTGCGTACGCTGTTGCTATTGCTGCGCTTGCTGTTTGTCCTCCGGGTACGATGGCGAGTGTTCCTAGTCCTGCGTTGACTCCTGCTAATAATGATGATCCGTAAGCGAATGCGCTGTAAATCCCTATGCCTGCTAAGAGCATGAATGGTGTTGCTGATTTTTTGAAGAATGCGCTGAAGCCGTAGCTTCCTGATCCGTCTATGGGGTTGACTAATGAATGGTAGCTGGCAACGCTTTTGATAGTTGTTTTTCCTGGGTGATCATCTTTTGCTCCGCCGCTGGTGAAGTCTCCAATATAATTATAGTATGCTCCGCAGTCTCCTTGTGCTATGCATAACTGGTTTGCTGCGTCAAGCCATTTCTGTTCTTGGCATTCGCAGTTGGCAATGCATTTCCAGCTGCCGCTGAGTCCGCCTTTTTCGTAAACCGTGGTGCATTCTTGGTTTCCTCTACTGCATACTTGTTTTGCATTGGCGTTGGGTACGGATTTTGTTTCTCCTTTGTCTGGCCAGAAGGGTAGTCCTGGTGGTACGAATGGTATGCAGGATCCGCCGTGTTGTACGTCAATGCCTGCTCCTACCCATTGGCAGTCTTTGGTGGCAATGTTTTCGCAGGCTTTTTGTGATGGTGCTGTTTTGCAGGTTTCCCATCGGTTGTCTCTGCATGCTGCTTCTACATAGTTTGTTTGTTGTCCGGTGAGTTTTATGGATTGTCCTAGGGTGAGTGGGCTTGTTCCTTGTACTCCTTGGATGCACATTTCTTCTCGGTAGTCTTTGCAGGGTTCTGTTAGTTCTTTGCCGTTGATGCAGAGTCTTCTGAATTGTCTGCTGCCGACGAGGTCTTGTCCGAATCCTACTTTGCTGTCGAATGCGCACCAGCTTTCTCCGTTTCTTTTGGGTGTGCTGCTTGAGGGGCTGGTATCTTCTTCGGTGATGACAGGGCAGTTGAGGTCTTGACAGATATAGTTGCCGTATTTTGGTTTTTCTTTTGCGCTTGCTTCTCCGCAGAGATTGTTTTGTGTGTAGTCGCAATTGCCACAACTGGGGTCTGCTGCTCCTTTGAGGGTGCAGCTTTTTTCTTTGGATAAGACATAGCCTTGGTTGTAGCTTGCTTCTTTGTTGCTGGAGTAAATGTTTTCTTGGTTGCCGCAACTGTCATACCAGTAGACTTCGTCGCGGTCAGAAACACAGTTGGTGTATTGTTGTTTTGCGCATACTGTTCCTAGGAGGCTGTTGCTGCAGAGCATGTCTTTGTGGAATCCGACGTTGGGGTTGAGTGTGCTTGCGTTATTTTCTGCTCGTGTTTCTTGTGCGTTGCAGTCTTCTCGTGTGGCGAATTTGCAGGTGCCGTCTTCTTGGACGCATGCTCCTTTGTCTTGGTTGCGTGCTAAATTGATGCATGCTTGTTCTGATTCTACGTTGGAGTCAAAGGTCATGTTTGCTCCTTCGTGTCTACTTGCTTCTAGTTTGCATCGTGCTTCGGTGACGTAGCTTGCTTCTCCCGATAATAAACAACATCCAAGTTGGCATTGTGCTGCTTCGCAGCTGTTGGAGTCTAGCCAGGTGCATCCTTCGTTGTTGTTGCAGGTTGCTCGTGGTGTATTTTTGAAGCACATGCCTTCATCATCGTTGTAGCCGCAGCCGAGCTTGCAGAAGCTTGTTTGTTCGCAGTTGGTTGCTGCTGTTTTTGCTCCGGGTTTGCATTGGTCTGCGGTGGTGTATTGGCAGTAATTTCCGTTGGTGGTTTGTTCACAGCATACTTGTTGTTCTGCTGCTGATACTGCAGGTGTGTTTGCTGGTAGGTAGATTGCGAAGAGTGAGAACAGGATGATTACTATTTGCAGTGCTGCTTTTTCTTTCAATTGGGCTCACCTTGAATGAAGAATTGGAAGGTGTAATCATTATTTGTGGCGTGGAGTGTGTAGAGCTTGTCAGGGTAGGGTTTGTCTTTTTGTATTTCATATTTTCCTCGTTTGCTGAGCATGTAAGATAGTTGTTCAAATTCTCCAAGGCTTGCTTCGGTGTTGACAATGTCTTGGCTTACGTGGTAGAGTGCTCCTAGGGGGTAGTTGAAGAGTGCGGTGAATTCATTTTCTTTTACTTCTGTTTCTCCGTCGCGTAGGGTTACGGGTAAGTTTATGATGACGGCTATGTTTTCTTCTCCTATAGTTACAGTTGTTACTCTTTTTCCTGTGGTCATGTCGTAACCTCTTCTGAATGATTCGAGGTTGATGCAGTTGTTGAGTCCTTGGTCTATGGCTTGTGCTAATTCTTTTTCCATGTTGTTGAGGAGTAAGAGGCTGTTGCTGCAGATACTTTGGTCGGGTATGTTGTAGCAGAGGTAGCTGATGGTGATGTCGTTTCTTTTTCTGTAGGTTCCTTCGGGTGTTGCTAAGTGTCCTCCTTGGAGTCCTATTTTTCTTAGGGGTTCTTCGCTGATGTCTTCTATGCATCCCGTGATGTGTTCTTTGATGTCGTTGAGTCGTTCTTGTGCTGTTCCTAGTCCGAGGATGGGTATGTTGAGTTGTCCTCTGAGGTAGAGTACGAGGAGTATGGCTGCTACGATGATGATGCCGATGATGGCAAACGTAGTTATTTGTCCTCTTTTCATAGAATTTTTCCCTCTTTTGCTGGTGTTTTCTCTGGGTTTTTTGTTTATAAAACTATCTTTAAAAGTGGTCCTTGGTTGCCGTCGTTGTCTTTGCATGCTAGGTAGGTTTCTTTGTTTGTAGGCAAGTTGTGATCTTTAGTGTAACTGTTTCCAGTGCTGGTTCCTGTTCCTGGGCTGAAGTTTTTGTCGCTGTATTCACATAATGCTGGTTCGTCTAAGACGATATGTATCGTGCTGGTGTCTTTGTAGATGTAGTGTAGTTGTGGGTATTGGATGTCAATGTCTATGGTGAAGGATGATAGTGCTGTTGCTATGTTTCCTGCTTGGTCTTGGCAGTGGTAATAGTAGTGATAATTGCCTAGGGGTAGGTTGGTGAGTGTTTGCAAGTGTTGTGTGTTGTCGGTGGTGAAGAATTCTATGTAGCTTGCGTTCGTGGTACTGAATGCGCAGCTTGCTTTTCCATCGATGCCTCCCGCAGTGATTAAGGTGAGAGTGATATTATTAGTATAAATAATGCCTTGGGGTTGCACGGTGTTTATGCTTAAGGGGTTGGGTGTGACGGTGAGTGTTTGTAATATGCTTTGTTGGTTGGTATTTCCTTTATTGTCTTGGCATCGGATGTTGTAATCGTTTTTTCCGCTGCTCATGTTGGTGAGAAGTGTGTCGCAGCTATACCCTTCTTCGGTGATGAGGGTGTTATTGTTGCAGATGAATCTGTTGTGCATGTTTTCATAAGCAGTGTCTTGTTTATCGTATCTGCAGTTTGCGGGTTCGTTGAGGTTAATACTGAAGAATGTTTGGTTAGTGTTATAGGGTAAGTAACCATTGTTATTGATGCTTCGTTCAGTGATGAGTGGTGCGGTGTAGTCGGGTGCTTGTTCGCTAATAATAATTATTTCATATTCTTCTAGGTTTTCGTTGCCGTGCGTGTCTTCGCATCGTACATAGAATGTGGTGTCTCGTCCTGCGGGTATGTAAATGCTGGTGTTGTGTTCTGTTTGGTAGGTTTCACTTAGGTCTCGTTCCATGTCTTCTCGTGTTGTGGTATGCTGGGTGTCATAACTACAGTATGCTGCTTCGTTGGTTTGTACAGCGAAACTGATGGGGTGGTAAGCAGGTAGGTTGGGTGTGATAATGTAGCCTTTGGGTGTGGGTTGTGTTTGGTAGCCTGCTGTTATGCCTTCTTGCCAGGGTGTAATAATCGGACTATTAACGTCGTTCGGGTTGTCGTCAATGCATTGGATATTGTCTGTTCCTTCGTTGATAAGTCTGCATGCTGTTCCTAGGCTTCTGCATTTGTATTCTGTGCAGGGGTGGAGTGGGTCTTTTGTGCACGTGCTGCATGCTGTTCCTCCTTTGGGTGGGATGTAGGGTTTGCAGAGTACGGTGACGGTTACTTTTTCATCGTCCGTGTCCCAGAGTCCGAAGGTAATAAATTTGAGTATTTTGTCTGCCCATGATCCGAAGATGAATTTGAAAAGAAGATATCCTCCAAAGGTCACGATGGTTAGTATAATTTCTATGACGACTGCTGCGGTGCTTTGGGTGTGATAATAAAATCCTAGGTCTAGTCTTCCCGGGCTGTTGTAACTTCCTGTTTTTAAGAGGTTGCGGTCACGGTATTTTTTAAGTAGGTCGGTGTAAGATTTTGCTAGTGCTTGCATGCCTCCTTGTATGCCTTGTTTTTTTATGTCTTTCCAGTATTTACCGCTTGCTTTAATTTGTCCTGGTGGGATGTCGGTGATGCCTCGGTCTCCGTTGATATGTATTTTGATGTTGCTGGTGGATCGTTTTCCTTCGATGTTGTAATCGGGTCCGCAGTCTCCTTGTGCTTTGCAGTAGAATGCTGCGTCGTCGTACCATGCTTGTTCTTCGCAGTCGCAGTTTGCTGCGCATTCCCAGTTTCCGAGTGGTGGTTTGACATAGTAGATGTCGCATTTGCTGTTGCCGCGTTTGCATATTTTTGTCGGTGATTGTTCTGGTACGCGTTCTGTAGTGTCTTGTTTTTTTCCTGTGTTCCAGAATGCTTGTCCTAGGGGTACGGTGGTGATGTTGCTGTTGAGTCCTGTGGCATCTTGTGCTTTGTGGATGTTGGTGAGGCATGTTGCTTCGTTGCGTGCATTTCCTTGGAGGTCAGTGTAGGTTGCTTGGATGCATACTTCTTCTCGATAATCTCTGCAGGGTTCTGCGTATTCTGTTCCTTGGTAGCAGTAGTGTTTGTAGTGTTGTGTTCCTGGGTAGTCGAGGAATTTTCCTGTTGGTCCTTCGTAGACGCACCAGCTTTCTCCGTTGAGTCTTTTTCCTCCGTTGGTAGTGGTAGTGTCATCAATATTTTTTGGGTAGGGTTGTGTGGTTTTGCAATTCGCGCTTTGGCAGCTTGCTTCGTTTCCTGCTTGTTTGCAGGTTTCTTCAGTGCTGCAGGTTTGTACTAATTCTTCTTGGTTGCCGCAACTGTCGTGCCAGTAGACGCCGTTATTGTCACATTTTTTTGTTGCGTGGGCTTGGCAGTCGCAGGTTGTTAAGCTGCTGCAGTAGGTTCCTCGGTGGAATTCGTCGTTGCATTGTTCTTGGGTGGTATAGCTGCAAGTGTTGTAGTTGACGCAGCATCCTTGGTCTTGGTCGTATTGTTTGTTGAGGCATGCTTCTTCTGTGGTCATGTCTTCGTCATAGTTGTCTTGTCCTTGGAGTGATGGGTAGTTTCTGCTGAGGTAAGTGCATTGTTGTGGTGTGGTAAGTTGGTAGTTGTCTCCGAGTTGGCAGCATCCGAGATTGCATTCTGGTATGTTGCATTGGTTAGCGTTGATAATGTTTCCTCCGTTGTTGCTGCAGGTTGCTGCGGGTACGTTGTTGTTGCAGGTTCCTGTGGCTGGTTCATAGCAACATTTTTGTCCGCAGTATTGTGTTTGGTCGCAGCTGGTGCTTGCTTGGTTGTAGGCAGGATCACATTGTGTTTGGTCAGTGTATTGGCAATAATTTCCACTCGTTGTTTTTTCGCAGCAGGCGTTTGCTGCTTCTATTGCTGGTGTGTAAATGATGAAGAGAGCTATGAGGATAAGTCCTATTTGCAGTAGTGCCTTTGTTCGTAAGAAATGCATAGTTTACCTCTTTTCTGATGTTTTTTAGGGTAAAAGCTTTTTATAAATGTTCGTGTGTTTTAGTCTGTTTGTACGCGTGGTGCGAGTATTGTTTCGAGAATCATTTTGTCTTTAACATGGTAGCCTATTTTTAGTGGGTAGTCGTTGGAGAATTGTATGTTGGCGTTGCGTGCGAGTTTTCCGCCTTTTGCTATTTTTCGTAGGTATTCTAGTGAGTATCTGCTTTTGATGTCTTCACCCATATCGTTTTTGATGTGTGTTTCTTCTCCGTTGTGGAATTCTGCTTTTGCGTCGTTCAAGTTGGATTCTGCGTTGAGGATGAATTTGTCTTTTTCTATGACGAAGGATACGCTTTCTCCGAAGATGCTCATGTCGTTGATTGCTTCTTCGAATAGTCCTGCGGGTGTTTCTATGTGTGCGGTGAATTTTAGGTCGGGTATGCGTTGTTGTTTTTCTTTGATGTCGATGAGTGCGAGGTTGAAGGTTCTGGTGCTTTCTCCTTTGATTTGCACCTTGAGCTTGTTTTTTTCTTCGTCGTGTTCTATTTTTATGGTGTCGTTGGGTTTTGCTCGTTTGAGTACTGCTTTGAGGTTGTCTAAGCTGATGGCAAGTGTTACAGGTTTTTCTATGTCATATTCTATGAATGCTGATCCTAGGAGTTTGAAGCTGATGAGTGCTGCGTTTGCGGGGTCGATGGCGATGACTTCTACTTTGTCTTTTTCTATTTTGAGTTGTATTTCGTTGACGAGTTCTGAGATAACGCTGATAGGTTCTACTAAATATCGTGGTTCTTGGAGTGTTAACTTCATGCTTTTCCCCCTGTGCTTCTCTTTCAGTATTTACTTTATAATAGTTTCGCTTATGCGAGGCGTTCTCGTATCTTTTGGTAGAGTTTTTTGTCAATGTGGCTGAAGTCTTGGGTGAATGCTACTTCTAGGGTGTAGCCTTCTCCTGCTGTTGGTCGTAAAGTCCCGAAAACACGTATGTAGTCGCTTGTGGGTGGTTGGTCACTGATGCATTGGATAGTTCCCGTGCCGTCGTCGAGTAAGAAGTCTTGTGCTGTTGTGCTGATGACGGTTCCTACGAGGCTGATGGTGGTTTCTTTGATGGTGAGTGCTTTGATGGTTGTTTCTGTGTAGGGTTTTCTGGGTGGTTGCATTAGTCTGGTCTCCGAGGAGTATCACCGAGTATAGGTATTTGATGTGTTCGTAGGGGTTCATTTTTTTCAAGGATGGTTGTTAGTTCATCATACCTGAGTGTTCTTCGTTGTGGTTCTGGTAAGTTGGGTGAGAAAGAGTATTGTCCATGGGGGTTTGTCCATCGTCCTTCTAGGTCTGCTCTTAGGCAGTTAGCAAGGGTGGTTGATGGTATGCCAAGTGTTTGTAGTGTTGCTAGAGCTTGTTTGACAGTTGCTCGTCCGTAGATTCTTTCGCTCGTGAATTTTATTGTATTCATATCTAATGTCAGTACATATTCTTCTTGTTCAGTAAATGTTCGATATCCTATAACTGTTCCCCCGATGCCCATGCATTTTAGAAGTACTAAGGGTTTTTAATATTGTCGCCAGGTGTGTTCGCATTTGATGCATTTGAAGAATCGTGTTTCTGCTTCGTCTCCTGCGCGTGTTTGTACAGTCCAGTAGTATGCTTCTTTATGGTTGCATTTCGGGCAGTTTTCGTGTATTCTGGGGAGTATGTCAGGGTTTTTGTTGTCGATGATTTCTATGGCTTCTTTTTCTTCTGCTGCTCGTTTTTCGTGCAGTATCATTTTCTCTTTTTTTTGGCTGGTGTAGCGACAGTTGCCGCAGCCCATGATTATTTTTCTATCGTCTTTTTTTGGGAGAAGTATGGAACCGCATTTCGGGCAGAACATTATGCTTGTCCTCCGATGAGGTTGCTGAAGAGTATTTTAATCCATCCAAGGTAGGGTATGCGGAAAATGGCTATGCCTGTGTTTACTATTTGTTCTTCTTGTACGGGTTTGGGATCGTGCACGTTGTTATGGTCTCCTTTGGTGGTATAAACATATTTTTGGTTGTTTTCAGTGATGGCGATGACCCGATGGATAATGGGGTTTTTGTTGTTAGTTTGGTAGACGACCACGTCTCCTGCTTTAATAGCTTTCGGTTCTTTTCCTTTGAGAATCATGATGTCTCCCTTGTTGAATCCGTTGGTGAATTTGTAGTCTTTGAAGTCTTCGAGGGTGATGTTGTATTGTTCGTAGTAGTCTTTGTTGTTGTCCCACCATGTTTGGAAGTTTTCGTTGTGTTCCATGCTTCCGGAGATCACGGCAACGATAGGGTAGTTAGTTCCTAATAGGAATCCTATGCCAGGGTAGATAATGAATTTGACAAGGATGAATGCAATGATGACATTGACGATCCAGCTCCAGATGCTGTCGTCGTGCCAGATAAACTGCCAGGTTTTTTTCCAGAATCCCATTTATGCTTTTGTGGTGAAGTGGTTATAAAAAGGTTGTGGAGATAAAATTAAAAAAAATAAAAAGAAAAAAAGCAGGTGTTTATTCTGCTTCGGTTCCGAATCCGATACCAACAGTTACAAGTCCGATGATTAAGTGTAACCAGTGGTCTGCTGCGTTGATGGCCATGATGCTGTCAACTGCTCCGAAGAATCCAAGTATGGCTAGTAAGAGGTAGATACTGCCGAACCATTTGTTGAACATGGTTGCCCATCCTCCGAATGCTGCCCATATGCCTAATAAACCTGTTACGACGTGGATGAGGTTGTGTAAGAAATCCACCTCGAATATGCTGAGGAGTGGGGATGTCATGAAGAATCCTAATACTCCTACGATTAATAAGACAAAGCCGAGAATTTTGGCCCAAGTTGTTTGTAGACTCATGTGTCTAACCTCCTTATTTTTTTGATTTGAAGAGTGTTTTGAGTTCTTTGAAGGTGTCTTGTAGTTTTTCTGATGCTTTTTCTAGTGCTTTTTTTGGGTCTTTTGCTTTCAAGTGGAGTACGGGGCTGGTTGTTAGTGAGTGTGCTATGGTGTATCCTGCGTGTTCTATGTCTCCGTTGTCCCATAATTGTTTTCGTAAGATATTGCAGAAGGTATGGTCTTCTCCTTTGATTTCTATGATTGCATGGTTGTCAGAGTGTTCTTTAAGGGTTAATTCCATTGTTTTTAGACTCTTTTTAGGTTATATAAACATTTCTGATGGTTTTTTTCTCTAGGAGAAGAGTAGTTTGCGGTTTTTTTGTGTGAAGAAAAGGGTGATGATGCAAATGATGCTTCCGAGAGTGTTTATGACTAAGTCTTTCATGGTGTCCCAGTAGTCGGGGCTGAGCCAGGGTATGGGGCTTCCTTTTGATTCCACGCCGAGTATACCTTGGCCGTTGGGTGAGTGTATGGCTCCTCCGAATTCTATGAATTCTCCGATGGTTGCTATGCCTATGCTTGCGAGGAGTATGATAAGGAGTCCTTTTTTGGTTTGGAGTTGTGGTAGTGCTTGGTAGAGGAGGAGGGTGATGAAGTAGGATGCTACGAAGTGGGTGATGACATCCCAGGGGAAGATGATGGTCCAGTTGAAGGCGCCGAATCTTCCAAGGCTGTGGAGTACCATAGCACTAATGATGCCTAGGTGGCTGAAGTGGTTAAGTCGAAGGTGGTCATAGTATTTGTAGAGGATTAAGGTAATGATGATAAATTTGGTGCTGTCAAAAATGTAGTGTCCGTCTTTTTGGAGGAGTGCATAGCTGATGATGAAGAAGAAGAAGGTTATGGCAAGAGTAGTGATATAGCGAGTAGTTGTTTTCATTTTTTCTTTTTGATGGTGATCAAGTCTCCGATGGTGAGTGCTTCTTCTTTCATGTCTATTTTTCCTGTGGGTTGTTGTTGGTAGTCTTCGATGATTTTGATGGTGAGTGCTTGTTCTAGTCGTCGTGCGGTGAGGAGGTTGGGTTCTAGGTGTCCTGATTCTATTTTGTGGAGGTAACTTTCTTTTTCTTTGATGCGGAGTGCGAGTGCTTCTTGGGTTATTTTTTGTTGTTCTCGTGCGTCTTTTATTTTTTTCGCGTAGTCTTTGACGATGAGTCGTACGGTTGCTGGTTCTTCTATAAGCTTTTTTATTTTTTCTTGTTGGTGTCGTGGTGGTTCTTGTATGCTGACGACGTTGCCGTATTTGCTGCAGTTGTTGCATACGTGGAGCATGCTTCCTTCAACAATAGCTTTCATGGTTGCTGTTCCTTTGCCGCAGAGGTCGCAGGTGCTCATGGGCATCCTTCTCCTTGTTCGTAGTAGTTGCAGAGTTGTTGTCGTAGGTTGTCTACTTCTTGGAGTCCTTTGCTTGTTTTTCCGTTGATGACAATTGCTGGTCCTTCGGTGATGTTGTAGGCTTCTTGGAATATGTCTATGAGTGGTTCTTCAAGGTCAAGGTCGAAGGAGAATATGAGGAGTTTTTCTTTGAAGGTGTCTTTGAGGTCTGTTAGGATGTATCCTTGTGTTGAGCAGCTGTCGCAGATGTCGTCTCGTTGGTAGAAGTAGAGTATGTTAACAATGTTGTTATTGCATTGTTCTTGTGCTTGTTCTGCGAGTAGCCAGTAGCGTATTTCTGCCAGGCTGTATGCTCGTTTGAGTTGTTGTAGTCCTGCTTGGCTGTTGTCGTTTTGTAAGTATTGTTCTACTTTTATGCGAGTGTTTTCTAGGTCGTAGACATTTCTTTCTAGTGCTTTGCTGAATGCGGTGCAGCTGGTGTTTTTTGGTTGGTTGGTGAGGAATGCGTATTGGAGTTGTAGGCTTTCGTAGTCTGCTTGTTGTTCTTGGTTTTTTTCTTGGAGTTCTGTGACGCGTGTTTCAGTGAGTTGTACGCCGAGGAGTATGCCTATGCTAAAGATAATAATAGTTATGACCAGTGCTATGAGATGTTGTTTCCAGTATATTTTTCGTTCTACCATTTTTGTATTTTTCCTCTGATGAGGTCTATGAGTATGGTAAACCAGACGATGCATATCATGTAGGGGTAGAGGACGAGGTAGATGGGTGTGCTGAGTAATCCTTTTTTGAGGTAGCGTTCGTTGCTGTAGATGTGTGATCCTATGATCCATACGAGTGAGAGTAGGACAACGATTCCGGTGAAGAAGAGGATGACAAAGTTGATGTCTAACCAGCTGAATCGTTCCACGCTTTTTTGCATCATGAGTCCTATGTCGAAGTTGATATAGCTAAGGTCGTGGATTTTTTGTAGTAGGGGGTGGATGATGTTGTCCCAGACGACGAAGAGTCCGAAGGATAGGCTTATCAGTGCTGCTAGGATGATGAGTGGCATTTGCCATATTCCGAATTCTCCGTAGTTTTTGTTGAAGATCATGTTTCTGTGTTTTATCATGTTGAAGATGGTTCCTTTGTACCATCGGTTGCGTTGGTTTCTCCATCCTTTGAAGGTTGTTGGTGGTTCTGTGTAGACTGTTGCGTCGAGGAGTTGTATAATCTTGTAGTTGTGTTTTTGTATGCGCATGGCTATTTCTTGGTCTTCGGTGAGTGTTTTGGTGTCAAATCCTCCGATAGTTTTTAGGATGTTTGTTTGGTACATGGCAAATGGTCCGGGTGTTACGTGGATGCAGTCCATTGTTCCCATTATTTTTTTGAGGAAGAAGTTGAGTAAGTATTCTATCCATTGTATTTTGAGTATCCAGTTGTTTCTTCTGGTTATTTTCATGAAGGGGAGTACTGATGCTACGTTGTTTTTGAGGTGGGGGAGCATGAGCTGTAGGGTGTTTTGTTCTACGTAGGAGTCTGCGTCTAGGCATATGAATATATCATGGTGTGCTGCTGCTAGTGCGGTGTTGAGTGCTGTTGCTTTTCCTTGGTTTTTTTGGTTGATGAGTTTTATAGTGTAGTCTTTGTGGTTGTTGATGAATTGTTGTGTTATTGTTGCTGTAGTATCTATGCTTCCATCATTGACAACGATTATTTCTAGGAGTTTTTTTGGGTAGTCAAGTGCTATGACATGTTGGAGTGTTTTGAGTATGCTTTCTTCTTCGTTCCATGCGGGTATGGCTATGGTTACTCCTCGTGGTGGTACGGGTTTTGTTGCTGTTTGGGTTATGCCTTTGCTTATGATCATGAGGAGGGTGAATACGGCGAAGTAGACGGATAAGAAGTACATGGTGCCTATGCTTATGTTGATGAACATCATAGCGGTATAAGTTCTCCAACGGTTGGTGGTGTTGCTGAGTCAGGTGTTGACGCTTGTTCTGTTGTGGTGGGTGGTGTTTCGTTGGGTGCTGTAGGATTATTTTTATTTTTGAGTTGTTCTTGTATAGCTTCGAATTTTTGTTTGACGTCGTCTGCTGCTGTGTCGAAGTAGTCGTAGAAGTGTGCTGCTAGTTCTATAATGTTGCTTCTTCCTTTTTTTCCTTTTATTTCTATGAGGTTTTGTTCTTTGAGGACTGCGATGTGGTCGTAGGCTTTGTTGCCTCGTAGTTTTATGATGTCTGATTGTAGTGCGGGGTTTTTGAGTGCTATGACTGCGAGTGTTTTTATGGCGGGTCCTTCAAGTTCTGTGCTTCCTAAGAGTTTGTTGGCGAGGTAGCCGTATTCTTTTCTGATGTTTAATCGGTATTTGTCGTCGACATGTTGGATGTTGAGTGCTGATTCTCGGGTGCTGAAATCTATTTTTAGGCTGTCCATGACTTCTTTGAGGTATGCTTGGTCGTTGATGTCTACTGCTGCTGCTATGTCAGGTAGGGTCATGAGTTTTCCAGTGGTAAAGAGTACTGCTTCCACCTTTTTTTTGTCGTCTGGCTGGATATCCATTGGTTTATGTGTGCTTTTTAGGGTTTAAAATCGTTGTGGACTTGTTTTGGTTTCGGAAGGTTTTCGGTTTTTTCTGGGAAAGGCTCTTTAAGGAGTTCTGCAGCGTAAGAGTTATGATGCATAAAATTTATATAACATTAGGTATAATAAAATTATATGGAATGTATAACTAAGTTACGGAGAGTGGGTGGTTCACTAATGGCAACAATACCTAAGGAAGTCGTGGAAATGGAAAAGTTAGAAGAAGGTGGTACAATAAAAATTGAGGTTAAAAAAGTAAAAAAGAGTTATTTGGGTATATCTAAGGGTATAGGGCCTTGGAAAAAAGAGTATGACATTGAAATGGAGGGTGATCGTGACAAAGCTTATCGTTGATACATCTGTTTGGATTGAATATTTTGCGGATTCAGCTCGTGGTAAACAGGTTGCTTCTTTGATAGACTCACCTCATGCAGAACTTTTTGTTCCTGCGTCAGTAATTGCAGAAGTGGTAAAGATTCATATTGATAAAAAGAAGGATCCTGTGCCTGTTGTTGAAGCTTTGCAAAATTTATCTTCTATTGTCCCTTTAGATGTTGATTTAGCATTTGTTGCTGCTAAACTGTATAATTTTGGGAGAATAAAAAATAGTTCGTTCGGCATGCTGGATGCTTTTGTTATTGCCACTGCTCGTGAAGTTGGTGGTAAAGTATTAACATTTGATAATAGTTTTCGTCCATTTAAGGAAACAATTATTCCTGTTTAGCTTACAGGGTATCGTAAAATAGCAGCTACGCCGCCAAGTTCTCGTAGTTGTTGTCCTTCTTTGGTTTGTATGCTAATAATGTGTATTTTGCTTCCGTATTTTTCTCCGAGGTCCGTGAATGTTTCTAGTTCTTCTTCTTCGAGTGATTCTGATACTAAGAGCATGTCTACTGCTCCGAGATTGAGTACTTCTTTGACTTCTTCTTTTCCATAGCTTGCTTTAGATGGTTCTTTTGCTAGGGTGGTCAAGAATTTTTCTACGATGGCTTTTTCTTCTATGATGCTTTCTTCTACCATGATGTCTTTTGCTGCGTCGACTAAGTAGGATAGCCCTGCTTCGTCGGTGTAGGTGACGTCGAAGATTCCTTTGATTTTCTTTTTTATTTCGTTGTTGAGTTCTTCTGCGAATTCGCTTTTGGTGTGTCCTGGTCCTCCGATGATGACTCCTTTGAGGTCTTTGAGTAGGGGTAGGAATTGTTGGTTGCAGAATTCTGCTATGCGTTTGTAAAATTCTAGTGCCATGCCGTCGATGAGTCGTTCTAGTCGTTGGCTTGATTGTCCTCCTGCTTTGAATTTTCCCGGTACTCCTGAGGTCATATTGTTGAGTACGCTGATGTGTGTCCCGCGTAGTAATCCAATGGTTGCTTCTTTTCTGTCGACGAGGATGAGTGCGTAAAAGTCTTTTTCATCGAGCATGGCTTCTAAAATGTCGAGTTTGAAGTATTGGTCGCAGCGATAAATTTTTTGTGATATGGGTACGGGTGGTTCTATGCTGAAGACTTGGATGTCTACCTTGTTTTCTTTTTCGGAGACGTTGCCGGCGAATACTGCCATTCCGTGTGGTGGTGTTCTTTTGAAGAGTCGTAAGTGGTTGACTACTTTTCCTAGGCTGTCGACGACGTTGTTTCTTGTTCGTGCATCTTTGATATTGGTTGCTGTTCCTGCTTCTTCTTGTAATTGTTGTATTATTTTTATGACATCATAGTCGACGGGGATATAGACACTTACGAGTTCTGTGTGTCGTCCGCGTAGTTTGAGGAGTGGTCTGATGAATCGTTTCAGTTTGAGTTTTTCTTTGAGGTCCATGGTTTTAGTGTTTGATAATGAAACCTTCTCCTTGTTCTATGAGTGTGCTATTCGTTACTGCTTGGAAGTCTTGTAATGCTGGTTTGAGTTGGTCATAGTCTTTTTTGGTGAGAGTTATTTGTACAGGTGTTTTCATGCTGAGTTTGTGGAATGCTTTGTATTTTCGTGTGTCATTGAGGAGTGTTATGAATAATTCTCCGAGGTTGAGTTGTCCGTAGACTTCTTTGTCGAGTGTTGGCCAGGTGCTGGTGTGGATGCTTACCTGTTTTTCTTCTTTGGCGAATCGTTCGTGGTAGAGTTCTTCGGTGATGTAGGGGAGGAAGGGTGCGAAGAGTTTCAGAATAGTGTTGAGTGCTTGGTGTAGGGTGTGTTGTGCTGATCGTTTTTCTTCGGGGGTGCGTGTCGTATTGTAGATTCTGTCTTTTGCGATTTCTAGGTAGTTGTCGCAGTAGGTTGTCCAGAAGAATTGGTCGATGGTGTATTTTGCTTTTGCGTACTCGTAGTTTTCGAAGTAGTCGGTGCATGCTTTGATGGTTGCGTTGAGTTTGTTGAGGAGCCAGGTGTCCATGGGTGAGAGTTGTGCTGGTTGTTTTCCATTGTAGTCTTGTAAGTGTTGTAGGCTGAAGAGTGCTGCGTTCCATAGTTTTGTCACGGTTTTTTGTCCAGTGATCAAGTCTTTTTCTTGGTAGCTCATGTCTTCTCCTAGTTTGCTTCCTGCTGCCCAGTAGCGTAGGCTGTCTGCGGAGAATTTTTCCATGATAGTGATGGGGTCTATGACATTGCCTTTGCTTTTGCTCATTTTTTCTCCTTGTGGGTCTACGACGTAGCCAGAAACGGCGATATTATTCCAAGGTATCTGGTGGTGTAGATAGATGCTTTTTACGATAGTGTAGAATGCCCAGGTCGTGATGATGTCTTGTGCTTGTGGTCGTAAGTCCATTGGTCCTTCTAGTGTTAATTTATTTTTGGTTAGTGCTATTTGTGGTGTTACGGATGATGTTGCCCAGGTATCCATGACATCTTTTTCTGGTAGGAATTCTTGTGATCCACAGTGGCATTTCTTTTTTGGCTGGTCTTTGAGTGGGTCGACAGGTAAATCTTTTGTTACTGCGAGCATGACTTCTCCGCATTGTTTGCAGTACCATAACGGGAAGGGGATGCCGAAGAATCGTTGTCGTGAGATGCACCAGTCCCATTGGAGTCCTTCCACCCAGTGTTCGTAACGTTTTTTCATGAATGCAGGGTGCCAGATAATTTTATTGCCTGCTTCTAACCATGCTTCTTTGTTATCTAATACGCGTGTGAACCATTGTTTTGTTTTCAAAAATTCTATGGGTGTGTCGCAGCGTTCATGCACATTTGCTGTGTGGCGAATATTTTTTTGTGCTTTGAGTAGTCCTTGTGCTTGTAAGTCTTCGAGTATGGCTTTGCGTGCTTGTTTGGTGTACATCCCTGCGTATTTTCCTGCTAAGTCGTTAAGTTTTCCGTCTTTGGTGAGTATGGCTCGTAAGGGTAGTTTGTGT
>DATDVL010000027.1:0-9862 GCA_035290025.1 Candidatus Nanoarchaeia archaeon | reverse complement strand
CTTGCTGGAAGGTCACAAAAAATGCTGTGACAAAATCACAGCATTTCAAATCCATTGATGCAATGCAAGAAGCTCTAGAAAGCTTTTGGGACAAACACACTTTTACGCAAGGATTTATGCGTTATTTATGTCGCTAACTATATATACAAAACCTTCACAGGCTGTTTTGGTGCGGCTTGTTACTGCTGTGTTATCACCGACGCAGCAAGAGATGCTCGCGGATGAGGGGGAAGTTGATTGTAGTCATACGATTGGTGAGGATTTAGAGAGAAGAAATTATCGTTTGAATGTTATTCGTAGTGAGAGTGGTCTTTGTTTGACGGCAAGGGTTGTTCCTACAACAATCCGTGAATTGTCGAGTATTAGTTTTCCTACAGGTATTGTGAAACGTGTTACACAGGCGCATAGTGGTTTGGTTTTGGTTGTTGGTCCTACAGGTTCTGGTAAGACAACTACGTGTTCTTCATTTTTGGATCATTTTAATGCAGCAAATGGGTATCGTATTAGTACGGTTGAGGATCCTATTGAATATATTATTCACCCGAAGAAATCTGTGATTACCCAGCGTGAGGTTGGTCGTCATGCACGTTCTTTTGCTGGTTGTGTTCGTTCTGCTATGCGTCAGGATCCGGATATTCTTTTTGTTGGTGAGATTCGTGATGCAGAGACTGCTGATGCTGCTGCCCAGGCTGCAGAGACAGGACATTTGGTTGTTGCTACAATGCATACACATGATGTGAAAGGTACTATTTATCGCTTTGTTGATCTTTACCCAGATGATTTACGTAAGGCTGCGAGTGCTAAGTTGGGAAGTGTTCTTTTGGCAGTAATTGCTCAGCGTTTGTTACCGTATGCTCGTGCAGGTAAGCGTGCGTTGAATACAGAAATTATGACGGCAACGACACGTACGAGGAATGCTGTTGTTCATGAGAAGCTTGCTGATCTTGATAATGCCTTATTGACGTGTAGAGCTGATGATATGATTACCTTTGGGCAGCATTTGAGGATATTATATGATACGAAAGAAATTGATGCACTAACTGCTAAGGATTATGCCACGAGTGATGCTGATAGGATGTTCTATGAGCTAGAAGAGCAGAAAGTTATAAGCAAATAACCTTATATAACCTTGAAATAGTCGTTTTTTCATGGATAAGTCTGAACAGATTGGTTTTCATAAGGGTTCGTTGACGACGTTGGCGAAGGAGCGTCAGGAATTGTTGCGTATGGTTACGATTACGGAACAGTTGATTCAGGCGCATTTGCAAGCCTTGAAGGACTTGGGTGTTGATCTGGAAGCTGAGCAGAAGAAGTTGGCTGAGCAGCAGAAATTAGATAAGAAATTATAATTTACTCTAAAGTAGTTACAAATGAGATACTTTTTTAAATGCTTTTTAGTGACATTATGTCATGACACTTTTAGTGGAACGTAGACATGCACAGCCTGTGCGATTAAGAGGTAAAGTAGAGTTGTTTCGTCCTTTGCCTAAAGTCTTGGCTGGTCATCCTGTAGGGTTGTCCAACGGGAGTCATAGGAAAGAGTCTGTAGTCAGGTTCAGGTCTTTGGATGCTACTTGGGAACCTGATCGCGTTTCAGTACTGGAAGTATGGGTTGGAGATGGTGAGTGGTATCGTTCTGGTTGTCGTTCTTTAATATATAACGAAGGGTGTATGTATCGATTGAAAGGTGCTCGTTTTGATAATCTAAAAATTTCGCATAATGAAGGTGTTGTACAAGTTGATGGTGCACAGTTAGCAGAAGATGCTGATCATGAAATAGTAGTAGCTGAGTTTTTTAATCAACAGTTAAAGGAACAAGGTTTTCCTATATGTATGACTCCTGTGGGGTGTTACCAACCATTTATACATGCCCCTGAGTATCAGCTGAAGATACCTATTTTTGCAGTAAGTGGTGATACACGGCTGGATGAGCTGTTGTATATTACAGAACGACTTAGTTTAGCGTATATTACTGCTTCTGCAGCAAGTCTTT
This sequence comes from Candidatus Nanoarchaeia archaeon, assembly GCA_035290025.1. GTDB lineage: Archaea > Nanobdellota > Nanobdellia > SCGC-AAA011-G17 > DATDVL01 > DATDVL01. The sequence goes on along the minus strand of DATDVL010000027.1, from coordinate 7,869 downwards.
TTTATGAACAGGTAGGGTTGGGTTTGGGTACATTATTGCGGTGTATGCATAATGCAGGATTGGTATGGTCTGATGCTCGTGCAGGTTCTAATGTGCATGCAGGAAATGTCGTTGTTTTTCCTTATGCTGATAGGATCGGTTTGGGTCTTGTGGACTTGGATAGTAGTATTCATTGTGATGAGTGTTCTGGAAGAATGTTTCAGCGTTTAAAGAATGAAGAAAAAGAAAAATTTCATCGTGCTTTATGGGAAGTTGGTACTGCTGAGCATGACTTGCGTTTCTATACAGGTCATTTCGCAGTATATAAACATCAGGGAAGAATACTTCTTGGTAAAGCGTTTCAGGAAGGATATCGTAAGGGAGTGTATAATCCTTTTGTGGAACGCAGAATCTTTGATGATTATTTTTCTACGTTGCGTGAAGTTGCTCAGCATAGTCTTGCAATAGAACATTTTTAATCTTAAAATTAGGTACGCCACAGCATGCCCTTTTAATATGTTAATGTATACCACCAGTTAGATGGGGGAGTTGTTGTTCTACAAATGTAATAATTTCTTTTTTATAAGTTTGGTTGAGTGATATACCTAAAAATTTCGGTTTTTCGTGGGTTATAATCCAGTTTTGTTTTTTGAGTTCTTTAATGATCATTTGAATGTTTTGAAATCGTTTGAAATGTTCCGTACGATCATATGAAGCACCCCAATTCCCATTTCTTGCTAGTTTGAACATTATTTGTGCTTTTTCTAATGCTAAATGCATCCTCCCCATAATGATTATAAACTTATAAATGTTGCTATGAGTGAAACAATTAGTACTTAAATGAAAAGGTTTATATATTATATGAATATACTTAAAGAAGACGATTCACAAGAATGGATTGAAAAGCTTGTGATAGACGAAGACGATGAAAAATAAGACTCATAAATCTCTTTTTTTGGAACAGTTTGGGGATACACCTCAATTAAGAGTATTAGATTTCCTCATTGATAATCAGTTCTTTGATTTCCCTATGACTGAAATTGCTCGAGGTAGTTCGGTGAGTTATAATTCTTTGAAGAAGTTTTTTGGGTATCTAATTAAAACGGAGATTATTCAAGAAACGAGAAAGATTGGAAAAAGTGTTTATTATAAATTAAATCTTGAGAATCATTTTATTAAAAATTTAGTAAAACTTGATTGGGTTCTTACAAAGGGAAATATTTCTGAACAAAGAGCACTTACCCCTGAAGCAAAGACGCGCCTTACAGAGTCAAGAAAGATACCAAATAGTTCTTATGCTGAAATCTGAGATTTTCTGAGTTTCGTATGGCTTTTTGGAGAGGTTACTGAAAAAATATTTTTCTTTAATTAACTCTTTAAGCTTCAAGAAAGCGTTAAAAATAGTACAGTGTAAGTTTTTTGAGAACCAATTATTAGTGAATAGGATTCTCAGTCGTTGTCATCCTTTCAAGCTCAGACTCTAACACTGGTGTTATGTCCTCAATTTCTTTTTTTACTAAATTCTTAAGTCGGTCGTAAAGTGTTCTGCCTTTTTCAGATAGACTAATAGTCGCTCTTTCTCTTTCAGTTCTTGTTTCTGCAATGTGAGTTAAAATAGCATATCCATTTTCTATTAAAAAGTCTAGTGCGCCGGAATAATGCTCCCAACCTCCAAATCCACTTCCGTCTGCAACATCAGTTAAATTTCCTTCTCCCAATCTAGTTATGACAGTAAACACCTTGCTACTAAAAGGTTGATAGGTATAATGCACTCGTTGCCACGATTCTTGTCTTGCCATATAAGAATACTCAAAAAAAGTAGTTTTTAAGGCTTTAGAACGTTAAGATCATTATACCGCATTTTGTGTTTCTCTTTTTTCTACATAAAATAATGAACGCCGCAGCACGGATTTGAACCGTGATACCTTTGCAGGTCTAGCTCTCTCGCACAGGTTCCAGGCCTTCACCCTTTTCGGTTAGTGCAATACCGGATTATGCGACTGCGGCAATGAATTAGTTGGAGAAAACTTTTCTTTTAAAGGTTGCTATTAGCTGCTTTAATAGGTGATAACTGTCCCGTCGTAGGCTTTAAGTGTCAAACCATGAACACCGTCGTTAAATACTCTTCCTGCTATTTTTCCTTCGAGTCCGTGTGCTTGGAGTGTTGCTAACGCTTTTGCTGGGTCATTGGTAGTGATGAATCCTTCGTTGCCCATGGGCCATTGTGCATAAACATCTCTTGTTGTTTTTCCCGAAAGGTGTGCTAGTCGTATTTCTCGTTCGTCGGGTTTGTAAGGTCGTGATAATATGCCGTGGAGTCCTTGTCGTGCTAGTGGTCGTGCAAGTTTTCCTTCATAGGCTCCTCCACTCAGGTGGTAGACGCTGGTTGCTGTTCCTTCTGTTAAGAGTTGTGCGAAGACAGGGTAGAATATGGTTGATGGTGTTGCGAGAAATTGTAAAAATGTTTTTCCTTCAGGTGTTGTCCACCATTGTTTTCCATAGTTTTCTGCCATGGCTCTTCTTTTTGCGGTGATGCCGTTGCTTCGTGGGTTGGGTTGTCCTCTGATGGCTATGAGTGTGTCTCCTGCTTGTGGTCGTGGTGGGTTGTGTAGTCGTTCTTCGTCAATGGTGCTGACGACTGATCCTCCGAGGTTGTACGTGAAGGGTGTTAATCCTTGGAGTCTTCTGCCGATGTTTTCCATGTCAAAAATATAGGTTATGCCGAGTTGTTGTTGATGACGTATAATCGCGTTTTGTAATCGTAATTCGTGGGGTGTAATGTCTCCGTCGTATTCTAAGGTATCAGCGACGACTTTGGGTGTTGCTGCTAGTTTTACTGCGTCATCCAGTTTCATAGCTAAGGAGTCTGCGAGTGCTAGTTCTATGGATGGTTCGATTCCTAGTGCTGCAAGCATTTCGTAGAATGCTGTTTTTGTTCCTACGCCGTCTGAGTTGATATAAACTGGTTTTCCTTCGTGGGGGAAGACAGCATAAGTAGTTCCTTCATAGAAAAGTTTTGCGGGGTGGGAGTGTTGTATTCTTGGTAGGAGACTGATCATGGTTCCTGAAACATTTGCTTGCCTTATGCGTTCTCCTAGGATGGCGTTTTCTCCGTTGAGGATGGAAAGCTGGTGTTGGTCTGCTTCTTTTTGGAGTGTTGTTCCTATGATTTCTAGGAGTGATAAGTCTCCTTGGGGTGTGTCTATAACGTTGGCGAATGCTAGTGGTCGTGCTTTAAGGGCCAATGCTTTTTCTACGAGTCTTTCAACCATGCTTGCTGTGTATGCTGCTGGGTCTGTTAATGCAGGGTCACCGGTTGCTGAGTGGACAACGACATCATACTGTTCTGGTATGTCAAGGACTGCTATGCTGTTCATGCCGCTGCTGATAGTTCTTGTGTGAGTATTATTTCTTCGTGTTGGTTCGGTGAGTCGTGCTAAGAGTTGTGATCCTTCGTCTCCTCGTTGTATAACGTCTGCTAAGTAATTGTCATTCATGTGAAGTGCCTCACGCCGTTTCTGAAGAGTTGTAGTCCTTCTCCTTCTGTGGGCTGGAAGTATTTTTTGTTTCTTCGGTAAATTTCTTTGTCTTGTGTCCATAAAGGATGTTGTGTAATATGTATGGCTCGTTCTGGGTGGGGCATCATGCCGAGTACTCTTCCGTTAGTGCTAGTTATTGCTGCTATATTGTCAAGTGATCCGTTGGGGTTTGCAGGTAGGTCAAGTGCTTTGCAGAGTTCTCCTTCAGTATAATTTGCTGCTACTAATTCTTCTGTCCAGAGTCTTTCAAGAACTTCTCGTGGTGCATAAAATTTTCCTTCTCCGTGTGCTATGGGTAAGCTAATGGTGCCTAAGAGTTGTAGCCATGGGCTGGGGTTGAGTGGGTTGATAGCTAGGTCTACCCATCGTGTGTGGTAGCGTGCTTGTGTGTTGTGGGTGAGTGCTACGGTGGGTTGGTCATAATTTCCGTCGAGTGCAGGTACGAGTCCTAGTTGGGTAAGTATTTGGAATCCGTTGCAGATGCCGATGATGAGTCTATCTCTAGTTACAAATTCTTGGAGTTTGTCTTGAAGTGTTGCTCGTAGTCTGTGGGCGAATGCTTTTCCTGATCCCGTGTCGTCGCCGAAGCTGAATCCTCCGGGTAGTGCTAGTATTTGGTAGTCAAGAATATTTTTTCCTGGTAAGTCATTGATGTGTACTATTTCTGCTCGTCCTTCTGCTTGTTCGAATGCGAATTGTGTTTCCTGTTCACAGTTTATTCCGTAGCCGGAGAGTACGAGTATTCTTGGTCGTGTCATGGTTAGTAATTCCTGAAGGGTGCTCGGTAGTGTTCTAGCATGATTTCTATGGTTGTGTCTACAACTTTTTGTGTAGCATGTTGTATAATAAGCTGGTTATGTCTTCTTACTGCTCCTAGGAGTTTGTAAGGTTGTCCTTCTAGGATCTGTTCAAATGTTTCTTGGTCGTTGGGTGCTATAGTCACGACGAGTCTTCCTAAACTTTCTGAGTAAAGTATATCTTCGTTGGTGGTGGCTACTCCGGGAATATTAGTAACATCTACATGCATGCCAAGTTTTCCTGCCATGGCTGTTCGTGCGAGTGCTATGCCGAGTCCTCCGAGGTGGACGGCAGTTGCTGATGCTATGATTTCTGTTTCTAAGCATCGTTGGTAGGCTTGATAAAGCTGGTAATTTTTTTCTGGTGAAGTGATGCGGGGTACATCGTTGCCTGTGTAATGTGTAGGTGCTAGTCCTGCTTGTTCTGCAAGGTATCTGAAGTATGCTGATCCTCCTAATTCTTCTTGTGTTGTTCCTAAGAGGTAGACGAGGTCTCCGGGTTGTTTTGCATCAATGGATACTGCGTGTTCTACGTTGCGCATAACGCCTACTGCTGATATGAGGAGTGTTGGTGGTGCTGAGATAATGACTGGTCTTCCTTCTTCGTCAAATCCTTTGAAGTCATTGTACATGCTGTCTTTGCCGGAGATGAAAGGTGTTTTGTAAGCGACTGCTAGGTCGTGGCATCCTCGTACTGCTTGTAAGAGTTGGTGTAATCTTTTGGGGTCGTTGGAGCTTGACCAGCAGAAGTTATCGAGGAGTGCTAAGTGTTCTAAAGGTGCTCCTGCTGCTAATGCTTTTCTTACGGCGATATCAATGACTGCTTGTGCCATGTGATACGTGCTTATTCTTCCGTAGTTGGGGTTGATGCCTTGGCTGAGGACGACTCCTCGTTGTGAATGGAGTAATGGTCGTACAATGGCTGCGTCGCCGTTGACTCTTCCTTTTCCTTGGAGTGGTTTGAGTACGGATCCTCCTTGTACTTCATGGTCATATTGTTCTGCGATGAATGCTGTGCTTGCGATGTTACTGCTTTTGAGCAGGCCATAGAGTGTTGGTGTTAGGTCTTCTTGGTCGTGTCGTGGTGGTTCTGGGTTGTCAACCGTGAATGGTTCTGTGGTCATGGGTCGTTGTGGTAATCCGTCGTGGAGGAATGCGATGTCTAAGTCCATGATGGTTGTTCCTTTATTTTTGACGATTACTTTTCCGCTATTGGTGAATGTTCCGATGACAGTTGCTTCTACACCTCGTCGTTGCATGAGTGCTTCAAAATTATCATAGTCTTCGGGTGGTACTGCTAGTGTCATGCGTTCTTGGCTTTCTGATACCCATATTTCCCATGGTGCTAGTCCTAGGTATTTGGTAGGTACTTTATCAATGTCAACTTCGCATCCTCCGCATTCTTTTGCCATTTCTGCTACGGAGCATGATAGTCCTCCTGCGCCGTTGTCGGTGATGCTCGTATAAAGTCGTCGGTCTCGTGCTTCTTTGATGATAGCATCGCTAAGTTTTTTCTGAGTGATTGGGTCTCCTATTTGTACTGCTGTTGCTGGGCTTCCAGCATCCATGGCTTCTGATGAGAATGTTGCTCCGTGTATCCCGTCTTTTCCTACTCTTCCTCCAACCATGACAATGTAATCTCCGGCGTGTGCTTGTTTTTCCCATGAGTAGTGGGTATCGTCCATGGACTTGTAAGGGAGTGTTCTTGGTGCTATGCCTAATGTTCCTACGAAAACGAGTGGTTTTCCTGCGTAGTCTTCGTCGAAGTACATGAATCCTTGTTCTGTGGGTATACCAGAGCAGTTTCCTCCGACATTGACGCCGTTGATGACTCCTGTCATGATGGCTTCTCGCGATAATATTTCTTGTTCTAGTGTTCCCGTTGCTGTTTTGTTTCTGTAGAATCTTCTTTTGTCGTGAGGGTTGCCGAGGCAGAATCCATAAACATTGGCGAATGGTTGTGCTCCCATGCCGAATCCTATCGTGTCTCTGTTGACGCCGACAATGCCAGTAATGGATCCTCCGTAAGGGTCTAATGCTGATGGGCTGTTGTGTGTTTCTACTTTATGGGTTATGAGGTAGTTCTCGTCAAAGATTATTGCTCCTGAATTATCAGTAAATACAGATAAGCAAAAGTCTTCTTCTCGTGCTTGTTTTGCTGCTCGTATTTTTTTTGTTGCTCCTGTAATGTATCGTCGGAATAGTCCTTCAGATATGTTATCAATGGGGTCTGCGAATATGGTGTGGTGGCAGTGTTCTGACCATGTTTGTGCTAATGATTCTAGTTCTATATCTGTGGGGTTTCTTCCTAGGTGTTGGAAGTGTGCTTGTATGGCTTGCATATAGGTGAGATCAAGTGCTAATGGTCCTCGTCGTGTGCCGTCGATGTTGGCGATGCCTTTTTTTCCTATAATCGCAAGTTCATCATCGTTTGCTTCGAGAATGTGTACTAAGGTTACTGCGGGTGTTGGTGGTAATCGTACGCGTGGTACATGAGGTTCTTGTAATTGTTCTTGTTGTGTTTGTGTTCTTATGGCTATGCGTTGGATGAGGGGGTTGGCGAGTAATGCTGCTACTTTTTTCATGTCTTCTTCGTTGAGGTTTGCTCCTCTAATGAACGTGTGTTGTGATGTGTAGACGCCATGTTCTGGTGTGAGTGGTTGTTGTGTCTTATGCATAATCATTTCTGCTACGGTTGTTGCTACATTGTCAGTTACTCCTGGTTGGAATCCTATTTCTATGGCCCAGTCATAGGTTGTGGGTAGTTGTAGTATGCCTTGTTGTGCTTCTTCGGTGACGGGGTGGGTGAGTAATCCTTGTGTTTCTGTAATGACTGCTGGTGTGAATCCTTCAAGTGTATAGGTGTCTGCTATAATGACTTCGTCTACGGGTTTTCCTAGTAAGTCTTCAATGGTTTTTTTTCGTAGTGCTGCTCGTGTGTCAGGTATGCGTGGGAGAATGTGTAGTTGTGTTGCTGACATTATGAATAGTAGTCAAATTTTTTAATATAAAGTTTGCTATAATTTTTTTGTCGCAAGTGAGGGACGAAGAAAAGTGTTTTATTCTACGCTTGCTATGCTTATTTGTACACCTTCGGGTATGGGTACGCGCATGACGAGTCGTAGTGCTCGGTCATCAATGCCTAAGTAGATGAGTCGTTTGTGGATGCGCATTTCGAAATTGTCGAAGCTTGCTTTTCCATTACCACAGGGTGTTTTTCTTACGGTATGTTTGAGTCGTGTGGTAGGTAGTGGGATGGGTCCAGAGAGTGGTGTTTTCGTTTTTTGTGCGATGTCAACAATGGATGTGCATATTTGATTGAGTTTTCCTATTTCTATAGAACTGAGGTTTATTCTTGCTGTTGGCATGGTTTTGTTTTCTTTAAGATGCTTTATAAACGTTACGTTCATAGGGGCGTTGTTGAAAATCTATAAATAGAAGCTCGTGAGTCGTTAGACTCACGGGGGAAAACAATTGGAGTGTTTTCCATGGAAAAAGAGGCGAAATTAGTTAAAAAGGTTAAGCGTTTGCTCAAAAGAGCAAAGATGCCGAGA
>DATDVL010000026.1:0-11258 GCA_035290025.1 Candidatus Nanoarchaeia archaeon | reverse complement strand
TCCTTTCGCTCCAGCTGCTGGCGCTGCTCCTGCTGCGGGTGCTGCTCCCTTTGCTGGCGCTGCTCCTTTCGCTCCAGCTGCTGGCGCTGCCGCTCCTTCTGCTGCAGGTGCTCCTTCGGCAGGTACTGCTCCTTCTGCTGGCACTTCAACTACTTTTTCGAATGCTTTCTTTAATTCTTCGTTGATTCTTGTTAAATCTGTTTGTAATTGTGCTATTTTTTCTTTGTTTGCTTCTTGTGGGTTGTTGATGAGTGTATCATAAGTCCCTTTGTCTATTGCAATGTTAATGTCGTGGCTTTCTTTGCTTTCTATGAGTATGCCTAGTGATCCGCAGCTTCCGACTATTTGTTTCACAGATGTTTTGAGATTTCTTGATAGTAATGCGTCGTGTTTCATTTTTGCTATTTTGATGACTTGTTCTATGGGTATGTTTGCTGCTTTTACTTTGTTGGGTGTTCCTGATCCTTTTTCTAGGTTTATTTCTTTTTTTATGAGTTCTGTCACGGATGGGCTTCCAACGTCAATGGTGAATTCTTTTGTTTCGGGGTTGATATTGAGTTTGACGGGTATTTTCATGCCTTTGAATTCTGATGTTTTCTTGTTTATTTCTTCCATGACTTTTGGTATGGGTATCTTCATAGGTCCTAGTTTTTGTGATATTGCTGCGTTCGGTGTTGCTTTACCGCCGTCGATGATCATTTCTATTACTTCTGTTTTTGCCATGGTATTATTCTTCTTCCTTTTTTTCTTCTTGTTCTGCTTCTCGCCTGATGACTTTTACGGAGTCAAGTTTTACAGTGATGGGGATGGGTACTGCTGCTTCTAATAATTCTACGACGACTTCTTCTTTTGCCATGTCTATTCTGGTTACTTTTGCTTGTTCTCGTTTGAAGGGTCCTGATATTATTTCTACAATGTCACTTTTTTGTATGTTCATGGATGTTTTTGTTTGTTCGAGCATGGGTTCTATTTCTTTGATGTCGATGGGGTGTCCTAGTATGCCTCGTGCGTAGGGTACGCCGTGGTAGGCTTCTTCTAGTGCTTGTTTGTTTTCTGCTTCTACGAATATGTATCCTCGTAGGCCGTGGGGTTTCATTAAGGAGTATACTTTGTAGCCTTTTCTTATCGTATTGGAGCTGACAAAGTCGAATACTTGGTCTTCTCTGTTTGCTGTTGTTCGTAAGGTAAAGATAGGCATTAGAAAGTTACCGTCCATAGTATTTGTATGATGAACCCAAGTAATCCAATGATGGTAATGCCGAGTGCTGATGCTTTCAGTATAGTGTTGAATTCTTCTTTAGTTGGTTTCTTCGTTATTTTGAAGACTCTGACGCATTCCGTGATGAATTTTTTTGTTTTTTCTAGCATGAGCGTTCCTCGTAGTTGAGTAATAATGTGTTTGCTTGTTGAGTGCTTTTTAAGCTTTTGGGTGGTGTTTTTGGTGAAGAAGGTGCATAAAGTTTATAATAAATGATTTCAAAGTAGGAGTTATGGCTTGGGATAAAAATCATTACAGTGTTATGGCTGAAAGAGTTTTTCGTGGTTCTTCAGACGATGTAAGAACAGCCTTTGATAGTGTTAAAGCATATCTTGATAATACCTATGGTATCCCACAAATGCAGGTAATTAACGGTAAAATTGTTGCTTATTATGACCATCCAGACAAAGAAGGTGTTGTTCATTTATCAGTGCGGGAAAGATGTGTTGGTACTAACGGTCAGGTCGTTCGTTCTCAGGTTAATTTACAGGTTATGGAAAATAACAGGAAGTTTTCTTCACCTTTGGAATGGGCATTAATTACTTTAGAGCAAGAAAATATTTTTCATAATTTGTCCCGTGTAGTTAAAAAAGTCGCTTAAGTTTATTCTAAGAATTGTATCCCTAATTCTTCTTCCATTTCTTTTCGTGCTTTTGCTTGTTGTGTTTTTCTTGGTCCGAATATTTGTGGGCTTTGTACACCGGTGACGATGATGAGTGTTCGTACGGTTTTGGTGAGGTCTTCTGATATTTGTGCTCCCCAGATGATGCGTGCGTCGTTTGCTAGTTTTTCTGATACGGTTTGTACAACTTTTTTTGCTTCGTCTAGTGTCAGGTCTGGTCCACCAGCAACATTGATGAGCGCTCCTGTTGCTCCGGTAATGTCAACATCTAAAAGTGGATTATTGATGGCTTTTTTTACTGCTTCTTCTGCTCTGTTTTCTGAGTCTGATTCTCCTACGCCTATCATGGCTACTCCTCCTTTTCCCATGACAGTTCTGATGTCTGCGAAGTCTAAATTGACGAGTCCTGTTTTGGTGACGAGTTCTGCTATGCCTTTGACGGCGTTGGTTAATATTTCGTCTGCTACTTTGAATGCGGTGTGAAGTGGTAAGTCGGGTGCTAATTGGAGTAATTTATCGTTAGGTATGACAATAAGTGTGTCGACAATGTTTTCTAGTTTTTCTAGTCCGTGCATGGCATTTTCATAGCGTCGTTGTCCTTCCATTTCGAACGGTACGGTGACGATGCCTATGACAAGTGCTCCTACTTTTTTTGCTTGTTCTGCCACGACAGGTGATGTTCCTGTTCCTGTTCCTCCGCCGAGTCCGCAGGTGATGAATACCATGTCTGCTCCTTCAAGTTTCTTTTTTATTTCGTGTTCTGATTCTCGTGCTGCTTCTTCTCCTATTTGTGGTATGCTTCCTGCTCCTAATCCTTTGGTTATTTCTCTTCCGACGAGTATTTTTACGTCTGCATTGGTATAAAGAAGGTCTTGTGCGTCAGTATTGACAGCGATGGTTTCGCATCCTTTGATGCCTACTTCATACATGCGGTTGATGGTATTGTTTCCTGCTCCTCCGCAGCCGACAACTTTTATTTTTGCTTTTTGTTGTGCGAGTAATGCTTCTAGTTCTGCGTCTACAGGGTTGTGTACTTTGGGTAATGACTGTTTTAGTGATAATTCAGATACAGTTCTTGCTTTTTCTATGATAGAGTGCATGGTTTACCTTTTCTTGTATAAAGCAGTTAGAAGGTTTCGTCCTATATTAAACTTTTGTACTTGTTTTTTCTTCTTTTTTAGTGGTATTTTTCTGTGGTTGCTGCTCTTCTGTTTTGGGTGGTGGTTCGTAATTGACGTTTTTTATTTCTGGTAGGAGTTCTTGCATCTTTTCTGTGAGCATTTTTTTTATCTGATCGGGGAATTCTATTTTTATGGTGAGTGTTCCTTCTTTGTAGTCATAGGGTAATCCTGGCATGAGGTAAGTTACGATAGTTTTTATTTTTTCTTTGGTGTCAGTTTCTATTTTGTTAATCGTTAGGTTATAAGTAACGTTTTTTCCTGCGATGGGGTGGTTGAAGTCCATGATGACTCTTCCTCCAGATACGGATCGTACGACGCCTACGGCTCCGTCCATGTTGATGTGTAGGCCTGGTTCTGGTCGCATGTTGTGTTGGTGGAAAATGTTGAGGGGTATGAGTCGCATGAGCTTTGCGTCTTTTTTTCCAAATGCTTGTTCGGGTGTGAGTTGTACAGTGTAGGTTCCTGGTTCCTTTCCTTCTAAGAATTCGTCAAGTCCAGGTACGACGTGTCGTTCTCCGACGCATATGGTGAGTGCATGGTAGTTTGCTTTGGGGTTGTGAATATTGTGTTTTTTTGCTACGCTTTCTTGCGTGACGTCAAAGATGTCTCCTGTTTCAGTGACGCTTCCTATGAAATCAATATTAATAAAATCGTGTTTTTTTATAGGCATAGTCTTGGCGTCCGTCAGTGTGTATTTAAGTGTTGTGTTGGACGGAAAGGTTTATATAGAGTATGTCATTACTCATAAGTCAATACTTAGGGGGTTCATACAATGTCCTGGAGAGAAAAAGTTCCTGAAAAAATCAAACAGCATTTAGAAACACAGATTGCTCAAAGTGCTGAACATAAAGAAGCCTATTTGCATGCTGATGATCCAGCGCTCGCACAATTATGGGTTGCTGTAGCAAATCTTTCTCGTCAAGTGTACGAATTAAATGTTCGTATAGGCATGTTTGATGAAGCGTTGCGTGAAGGTATTATGCAGCGTGATGCTTTACTGCAAAAATTGGTTGCCGAACGTCATATTCCTAAAACAAATAAGCCTAAAGCAGTAAAGAAAGCCAAGAAAAAAGTTGTCAAGATTAAAGCAAAAATGAAGAGAAAAGCCGTCGGGGAACGTGTAAAACGTTCTGTCCGTGCAACTGCTGCAAGAACTGCTAAAAAAGTTGCAGAAAAGATAGTTAAAGAAACTGCTAAGCGTTCGTTACGTGCAAAAGTGAAGAGAAAGCAAGTTAAGAAAAAATCTTCAAAAGGCAAGCGAGAATTTATCCTGTTAAAAGAAGCATAAAGATATGGCACAGAGATATATTCATGGCGAAAGAACAGTTCTAGGTGTATTTAATCCGCTCATAGAAAAATCTCTTCGTGAAGGAACATTAGTAACTTTGATTAACACAACGCTTCCACGTGATTCTGCTGAAATTTTTTATCGCCAGGCGGGTATTGTACTCGAAAGCATGCAAAGAAGGAACCATAATGCTCAAGCAAACCAACGTTGGTCTAGAGGATGGGGTCTTACTTTTATTCTTAGTGGTGCAGTAATGACCGCAGTAGGCTGTTATGATTTTAAAGCGCTTGAAGAGGCACCATTATATCATGATACGAATGTACGCCTAATAGTGGGTGGTAGTTTGGTTGCAGCAACAGGTCTTTTAGCTTTATTCGGCAAAACAAAAGAAGAAAAAGAAGTGCAAATAGTAGTACAGCGTCTACAAGAAGGCCGTGAACGTGTCAAAGCACGATATCGTATTGAATGAACAAAACGTTTTTAAACAGTCATTTTCGTCTTCTTGGTTATGGGTGAAGATACCAAATCAGTGACAGCCGTTGACGTGAAGCCAGGTTCGTATATTATCTTTGATGGTAAGGCGTGCGTTGTTAAGGATGTGCAGAAGTCTAAGCCAGGTAAGCATGGTCACGCAAAGTGTCGTATTTCTGCTGTTTCTATCGTTGATGATGCTAAGATTATCAAGATTATGCCCGGTCATGACCGTGTGGAAGTTCCTTTGATCCAAAAGCGTGATGCTCAAGCTTTAAGTATTGCTAATGGTAAGGTAAACATTATGGATTCGGAAACTTTTGAAACCTTTGATTTGCCTATTCCTGATGAGTTCAAGGATCAGATTAAAGAAGGTGTAAATATTCATTACTGGTTGGTTCTTGGTCAAAAAGTTATCAAGGCGGTTAAGTAATCATGGCTAAATTTCCTGAAGCAATTGCTCGTTTGTTTAAGGGTGTTTTTGTGTGTAAGCGTTGTAAAAAGAAAGTGCGTACCAATTCTCAGCGTATTTTAAATAAAGAGGTTCTTTGCAGAGGTTGTGGTGGTAAAGCTTTTAGGGCCATCAAGAAAGAAGCAAAGAAGTAATGATGAACTTTGACATATTATTGGCAATTCTGTTTTATGGTCTAATTGGTTACTTTTTTGTGAAGTATCGTGAGCGTTGGCAGGTTCAGGGTATTGTTGCTATTTATCGTACGCGTCTTGGTTTGAAGTTGATGGATAAGATTGCTGCGAAGGTTCCTTGGTTGTTGCGTTTCTTGTCTTTTTTTTCTGTGTTGATCGGTTTTGCTGGTATGGCTATGATTCTTTATTATTTGGTTGTTGGTACTTTTATGCTATTAACCGTTCCTGCTGCTGTGCCTGCGGTTGCTCCTGTGTTGCCCGGGGTAAAAATACCTGGTCTTCCTGATTTGTCGTTCTGGCATTGGATTGTTTCTATTTTTATTGTTGCTGCCGTGCACGAGTTTTTCCATGGGGTCTATGCTCGTTTGTACAAGATTCCTGTTAAGTCTTCTGGTTTGGCTTTGTTTGGTCCTATTCTTGGTGCTTTTGTTGAGCCTGATGATAAGGTCATGGTCAAGAAGTCTCGTTTTCATCAGTTAACAGTTTTTTCTGCTGGTCCTTTTGCGAATGTTTTATTGGCAATTGTTGCTTTAGTAGTACTAAATTTTGTTATGGGTCCTTGGTATGCGGGCACGTTTGAGGGTGCGGGTGTTATGGTCAATTCCGTGATGCCAGGCCATCCTGTTGATCATGCAGGTCTGTCTGCGCCGTTCTTATTATTGTCATTAAATAATCATTCAACTCCTTCCATCCCTGATTTTTTGGTTGCTGCTCAGGATGTTCGCCCGAATCAAAATGTTATATTAGAAACAGATAAGGGTGTTTTTGCCGTGACTGCTGAGCCTAGTCCTGATAATGCTTCTCGTGGTTTTATGGGTATTGCTGATTTCGAAGTGAGTACGCGTATAAAGCCTGCTGTTGTAGAAAAGTATGGTGATAAATTACCGTTAGCGGTCAGCTGGTTGCATATGTTAGTTTTTTGGTTGTTTATTGTTAGTTTTGGTGTTGGTTTGTTTAACTTGTTGCCTTTGGGTCCTATTGATGGTGGTCGTATGTTCTTGACAGGTATTAGCTACGTTGTTAAGAATGGTAAGACGCAGAAAAAGATTTTTGGTGCAATGACACTTTTTTGTTTGTTGTTGATTCTTATTAATCTTTTGCCATATTTGTGGAAGCTTGTCTTATGGATTGCTTCTCCATTCATGGGTTAACTTTAAGTAATATTGTGTTTTGTTCTTTTGTATGTTAATCGATGTTCATGCACACATGTTATCGAAAGCCTTTGATGGTGATCGTGATGCTGTTCTAGAAAGAAACAAGGATGTTATTATCGTCGAGAATGGTGTTAATTATGAAGATAATGTAAGAGCTTTAGCGTTGGCAAAGAAATACACGAACGTCCGTGCTGCGTTGGGGTTGTATCCTACGGAGGTTGTTCGTTTGTCTGATGAGATGTTTATTGATAACTTAAAGTTTCTTGAGAAGCATAAAGAAGAAATGGTTGCTATTGGTGAAATTGGTTTGGATTTGCAAGAGATAGAATCTATCACGTTGCAGCGTGACCGTTTTGTAGAAATCGTAGAGTTAGCGAAGAAGCTAGGGAAGCCTGTTATTGTACATTCTCGTAAGGCAGAGAAAGAGGCTGTTGAAGCGTTGGAAAGTGTTGGTGCTAAGAAAGTAGTGATGCATTGTTTTTGTGGTAATATGAAGTTAGTAAAAAGAATTGAAGATAATGGTTGGTATATTACTATTCCTGCATTAATAGAGACGTCAAAACATTTTCAAGTTGTTGCTGAACGAGTTAGTAGTAATCAATTATTAACAGAAACAGATAGTCCCCACCTGAATCCAATAAAAACAGAGCGTAATGAACCAAAAAATGTTTTTGTAGCAATAAAAAAGATTGCAGAGATAAAAAAATGCGATATTGATGAAGTTATGAAAAATATTTTTATGAACGCGCAGAAATTATTTTTTGTTTGAAAAAGAAACGTTTATAAGTGAAAGCACGCATTAATTTATCATCCTAATCAAAAAAAAGTGAGGTGAAAAATGGCAGCAAAAAGAAAAACAGCACGAAGATCAACTGCAAAGAAATCTTCGCGAGCAAAGAGAAGACGTTAAGTCTTCTTTTTATTTTTTATTCTTCAATCTTTACCGTTCCTTTTTCTTCATCAATAACAAGAATAGTTCCTTCATCACCAGGATTGAGCATTAATGTTTTTCCTAAACGTTCATGAACGCCGAATGTTTCGTGGAAATGTCCTGATAATGCGAGTAGAGGTTGTAATTCTTTGACAATATCTTTGCTTGTTTTGCATCCGCGGTGTCCTCGTTCTTCGTCTAAAAAGTCAAGTTGTGTTCCATAGGGTGGTGCGTGGGTTACAAAGATGAGATGTGTATTTTTTGGTAGTTTTTTCTTGAGTTGGGCGTATGCTTTTTCTAAATTTTTTTCTATAAAACTGAAACCACCACCGCCATAACCAAATAAGTGTATTTTAGGTGCTATTTGTGCTAGAGTAAGATGGAAAGGAATAATGTTAGGGTAACGTTGGCTTACCGTCATGAAGTAATCGTAGTCTTCGTGGTTGCCGTGAATCATAAATAAGGGTTTTTTTATGTTTTTTCCTAGATAGTCTAGTACTTCTTCCATTTCTGCGCTAAAGTAAGTGAAGTCCCCACAGCAGATGCAGATGTCTACAGTTTCTGCTTTTTTGACGAGAACTTTCATGTTTTTCTTGTCAGCGTGGATGTCAGTAAATGCAAGTATTCTCATCAGGTTTTTTTTGCGCAGAAGCTTTTTATAGTTTGTTGTCATTATCATAAGTAGATAAAGAATCTGTTAATATTGAGTTGATCCAGATACGACTAGGGGTTATACTTTATTGAATATAATAAGTCAGTCATGTTGAAGTCTGCTCGTGACATTCCTGTTGAGAGATTAATTAGTGAGGTAGGCACGGTGGGTAAGATTGTTGAAGAATATAAGAAAAAAAATATTTTATTCTTCTCGCAGGTCTACGTAGGCTGATGCCATGAGGTATCCTTGCATGAATCCTAATTCTTCTAGACTCATTTCGTCGTCTAATTCTTCTAGTGATTCTTCATCGTAAACGTTCATCGTTTCACCTCCAGGGGTAAATTGCAGAGTTGTATGCTTGTTAGGGTTGCTATGGTTGCTGGTCGTAGGTCTCGGCAGCTGATGGTTTCTTGGCGTGTCAGTAATCGTGGCAGCCAGTCTCGTATTGCTCTCATGGTGGGTTCCTCCTTTTTCCTGAGTGTTATACTCGGGGTTCTTAGAAGAGTAGTGGGGTGAGAAATTTATAAGGAGTCTTGGCGCGGTTGTCGTGTGTGTCGTGTCGGCTTCTTTTCTATGTTTTGTCGCTGTTTTCTTCTTCTGTTTGGTAGTCTTGGAGGCTTTTGATGCTCCCGTAGTAAAGTCTTGTTGTTCTTCCAGGGAATGTTGCTACTTCTTTTTTGCTGATGACACGGTTTTTGAGGAGGATGTCTATTTTTCTTTGGAACGTTCGTAATGATTTCTCTCCTCCTGTTTGTTGGTAGCTGCCAAATATTTCTGATGTCGTTTTTCCTGAGTTTTTTTTGATGAGTTCTAGTAATTCTTTATCAGTGTCGTTGAGTGTTTCTGAGCTTCGTATTTTAAAATTGTCTAATTTTTCTATGGCTTGTGTTGTGTGCTGCATAGTTATTTTTCTTGATGCTGCTGTTTCTGCTATTTCTCCTGCTTCTTTGAGAAGGAATAGTCCTGCTCGTAGGTCTCGTAGGCTGTGGGTTCGTTGTGCTATGATGTCGAATGCTTCTTTGTCAAAAACGTCGGCGACGAATGCGTGGTGGACTCTTTTTTGGAGTATATCATAAATTTCTTCGTAGTTGTAGGATTCAAAGTTGATGACTTCTGCGTTGAGTCGTGATACTATTCTGTTGTCTAAGGTGGTGAGGTAGTCTGCTTCGTTCGATATGAGTATGAGGCTTTTCATGTAGGGGTCTTCTAGCAATTGGTAGATAATAGAATCATCAGTTATTTTGTCTGCTTCGTCTAAGATGATGACTGCTGCTTTTTTGTTGATGATGCGTGTTACTTCGTCCATCAATTCTCCTGTTGTTCTGTTTTGGGTAAATTTGTAGCCTAGGGCGTCGCACATTCCTAAGACTATTTTGTGTGCTGAGTCTTTTTTCCAGCAGTTAATGTAAATGGGGTAAATGTCTGTTGTTTGTCGTTCTAGTTCTTGGAGTAAGTATTTGGTTGCGAGTGTTTTTCCTATGCCGGGTGCTCCGGTGATGAATGCGTTTCTTCCGGGTCGTTTGTTAAATAAGGGTTTTATACAACTGGCTATCAATTGTTGTTCTTGTTCTCGTCCTTCAATGATGGGTGGTATAAAATCTACATCTAAGGGTAAAGGGTCAAGGAAGAGTGATTCGTCTGCTTTGAGCATGTCTTTGAATAAATCGGGCATAGGAGTGGGTTATTTTTGGTTCTTTTATAGTTTTTTGTCGTCTAAAGTAGTAATTGCTCTTCTAATGTTCGGGTGTCTAGTTCATTATTAATAATACGAACTATGCTTAGACTATTGTACAAATGAAGGTTTCGTTCAATGCCTTCAGGACTTAAGGCTATACGCGTTTTAAGAAATTGTGAAAGAAAAGGATTCTCAGTAGTAAGTTCTTTATCAAGTGTTTCTAGAACCATATGGTAAGCAGCAGGATCTCTCTTTTGTTCAGCAAGAGCACCGTCAACCCAAGTATCTGAAAGAGGGTGTAATTTTCTTTTTTTTAGTTGTCGTAATTTATGATCGACAAGACAGGCAAGAGTAAAACAGGTAACAACCATTTTATGGGATCTCTGCAAGTTTCCTTCTTGTTCTACAAAATGAGGGTCAATGCTAAAACATGCTAAGGGCCCATAAAAACTTTCAAATTGTGAAAAAAAAGAAGCAGGTCTGAAATTATCCATGGTCTGTGCACGTTGCAAGAAATCTTGGTATTCATTTTCTAAAATTTGAGGGATATAAATCATAAGTTTATTGTATAGTTCGTCGGGTTATTTAAGTTTTCTATTCTAAGATATAGATGAATCGTTCTATGGCGCTTCGTGTGTGGAAGTAGGGTATCGGCATCTCGACGTCTTCTAGTGGTTGGTAGCTTTTCCATCCGCTATCGTGGAGTATCTTGGTGATGTTTAGGCTTACGCGTTGGTTTTCTTTTGTTTTGAATCGTGGGAAGATGAATGCTATTTTTCCTTTGACGACTTTGCGTAGTTGTTGGAGTGTTTTGGTGTAGAGTTCTTGGAGTTCTATGGCAAGTTCTATGGCTTTATGTTTGGGTAGGGGTATTTTGACGTAGGGTCCGAGGTAGGGTTCTGTTGCTGCGCTGTCTGCTTGTATGCCTAAGTTTCCTAGTTTTGTGGTGTCGTGATTGTAGAGTTTGTAGGTTGCTGGTTGTTTTCCTAGCCATTCAAGGTTTTCTTTTGTTTTTTGTATCATATGTTTGTCGTAATCTATGCCGATGACGTTGATGCCTTGGAGTAATCCTTCTTGGAGTATGGTTCCTAGTCCGCAGTAAGGGTCAAGCAATGTTTTTTTTGGTGTTGCTTGGCTGAGGTTAATCATTATTTTTGCTAGTCGTATGCTGATGACGCGTGCTGCTTCAAAGTTTGGTCTTTTTTCGTCTCGTTCTTGGTAGTTTTTTGTTTGTGCTGTTGCTTCTACGATGCCTACGTTGTCTCCTGCGATGATTATTTCTATGTCAATGTTTGCTGCTTTGCTGGGTCTCTTTTCCAGTTTTTTTCTTTCAATGATTTTTAGTCCTTGTTCTTTCAGGCTGGTGACGAGTTGTGTT
>DATDVL010000025.1:0-10949 GCA_035290025.1 Candidatus Nanoarchaeia archaeon | reverse complement strand
TGTTCTGCTTCTCTTTCTGATATGGTTGTTGATAAGGTTGCTCAGTGGCAGAAGATTGTGTTGATTCGTTCTGGTGGTCGTCCTGCGTTGGTGCATGAGTTTGTTCGTGTGGATACTGCTGAGAAATTGTCTTTTCTTGTTTCTTTGTTGCGTGATGCTCCTCGGGTTATGATTTTTTGTGCTACGAAGAAGCGTGTGGATACGGTGGTGAAGAACTTAGCACGATGGTTTGTTGTTGATGTTCTTCATGCTGGCTATTTGCAGTCTGAGCGTATGTTGTGTATTGAGCGTTTTTGTGATGATGGTAAAATTTTGGTTGCTTCTGATGTTGCTGCTCGTGGTTTGGACTTACCTGGTGTTGGTTTGGTGGTGAATTATGATTGTCCTCGTTCTGTTGAGGATTATTTGCATCGTGTTGGTAGGACTGGTCGTAAGGGTGAGGGGAAGGTGCTTTCTTTGGTGGCTATGGAGGATGAGCGTGATTTTAAGAAGATTGTTCAGAGTGGCAGGTTTAAGCTTATGGAATTGAAACTTCCTTCTTTTGCTGAAATTAATACGGTGAAGTTGAGTCAGGAGGAGAAGGATCGGTATAAGGAGCAGGGTAAGGAACGTGGGAGAGACTGGGGTAAGAAGAAAAAGTTTTTTGGTCATAATAAGAAGAGCTGGGGTCGGAAGAGGCGACGTTGAGGTGCTTACGCACGGAAGAAACCTAGGTTTCTTTCAAACTTCCTACTGTTTATTGTTTGATGACTTTTTTCATGGCGAATAAGAATTCTTTTGCTCGTTGGTAGGATGTTCTTGCTTTGTTTTCTTTTGATTGTTCTAGCATGTTGTATTGGAATGTTGATCGTTTTGTCTTTTCGTATTCGTAACTTTCGATGATTTCTTCTGCTTGTGTTGCTGCTATGGTTAGTGCGTCTTGTTGGATAGTTTCGTAGTCTTCTAATAGTTCTTCTGTTAGTTTGTTAGTGATGAGTGTTATGAGTGCTTCGTTGGTTATTTGGTGTGCTATTTTATGTCCTACTTTATATCCTAGGTGTAGTAGTGCTGCGTTTGCGCTGTAGAACATGGTGTAGTAGGCTATAACAATGATCCATAACCATGGTTTGTTTGTGCTTTGTAGTAATTCGTCTGCTGTTTGTAGGCTGAGCTCTGCATTTTCTAGGTATTTCTCTTTTGCTATGTTACTTTGTTCTTTTTTGATGAGTCCTTCTTCTAGGTAATGGTTAAAGTTTTTTCTTGCTTCTTCTTTTCTTTGTTTGCTGATCATAGTTGGTAGTAGTTTTCTATGCCATGGAGGATGATATGGTTGGTTATTGCTTCTGTCCCTATGGTCTTTTCTTTTGACTGTTTCATGGCTTTGAATTCTTTAGTGGTGAATATGTTGATATGTAAGGGCAAGGGTAGTGTTCTTGCTATTTTTTGTATTTCTTTTTCCAGGTGTTGTTCGTTGTCGGGTATGATAAACAGTAGGTCTATGTCTGAGTGTTTGTTTGTTGTTTTTTTTGCGTGGCTTCCGAAGAGGATGAGTGTGTAGTAGGGTGGTAGTTGTTGGAATGTTTCTTGGAGTAGTGCTAGGTTTTTGTTGTTGAGTAGTTCTTGTGTTCTTTCGTATTCTGCTTGGTAGAGTAGGGGGTTGATGGTTGTGGTTATTTTTATTTTTTTTGCTTTTCCGAAGGGTTGTAGTGTTAGTGCGTTTTTTTGTTCTAGTCGTTGTACTGCTTGGTAGGTGTTTTTGTAGTCTTTGTTGAGTCTTTTTGCTAAGCTGTTAGTATTGAATTCTTCTTCTGGTTTGTCTAAGAGTAGTTTCATGATGGCAAGTTCATTTATCATGGTGTAAATACCTTAATATTATGGTAGTTTTACCATGCTTATAAATGTTATGCATAGGAAAGTAATCTGCTTAATAACTGTTTTCCTGCAATTTTCGGAAATTTTCCGGTAAGAAAGAGTATTTAGAAGAATTCGTGGCTCTTTCATAGTTCCAGATTTGGTGGTCTAATAGTCGTGGCGTGAGTTGTGGGTATTCTTGTTTCAAGAGTTCTGTTGTTTGTTGAAGGAGTGGTAGTGCTTCTTCTACATTGACTTTTCTTTGTAATATCCTGCGGAGGTAGCGGAGGATCATAGTGTCTGGTTTGATAAGATTCTCTGTTCCTGCGAGCATGAAGAAATAGCTTAGTGATATGCCTTTTGCCTGCCCTTTTATTTTTTTGATATCACTTTCAAATTTCTTGTTAGTAAGTATCTTTTCTATGTCTTGGAAGTAGTTAACTCCATATTTTTGTAGTGTTTTTGCGAATTGGAGTACTGCTTCTGCTTTGAGGATGCCATTTTTTGTTGATGTTCTTTGTTTATTTTTGAAGATGGTTGTTGCTAGGATTAGTGGTTCGGACAATTGTATTCTATTGATAAACTGTTTAGTTGATTCTTGTTGGTCTTTTAGTGGTAGGTCTTTGTTTGTTCGTAGTCGTTGTAACCCGTAGTGGTTACAGTAATTTATGACTGTTTTCTTCGTGGATGCGTAGTTTGTTCCTAAAGAAAAAACCGCATCAATAACACAGTAAGGTAGGCTTTGGTAGTAATATTCTGGTGATAATGCGGTTTTATGGAGTGTAAGGTCTTTTTTGCATTGCTCGGCGAGCCTGTTAGTTTCTTGGTTCATGCTTTCTTTTCTTTGTTCTTCTTCCAGAGGTCAAGTAAGGCATTAACGTCTTCTGTTTTGGGTAGTTCTTTTTCTATTTTAACTTCTTCTGGCTTTGGCGCATGATACTTTTGCCGTGCTGGGAATTTGAGTGTTTTGCCGCCCATGGTTTTTATAGTAAAAAGGGGATTTATAGCATTTTTGGTTTTCTAGTTATTCTTAGATTATAGAAACCGTTTTAGGGCATCGGTATTTTCTAGTCTTGATTTTCCTATTTTGCAAAAGGTTTCATTCAGTTCTATGTTTATTGAGTGTCTATTATTCTTCTTTGCAGCAACTGCTGTACTGAAACTCCCGCCGAACGGATCAAGAACAATATCCCCTTCTTTACTTGATGCTTTTATGAATATCTCAAGAAGAGGTACGGGTATTTGGCAAGGGTGTGGTGTTTTGTCTTTACTCACGTTTTTTACAATATTAAACTGGAATACGTCATAGGGTGTTTTTCCTTTACTCCCATTTTTGAGGAGTTCTTTTATCCTTTTATCAGTTGGGTTCCTGTAAGGTTCAGCAATGTCATGTTTGTTAAAAACTCTTGGGCTTTTACCTTTCACATAAAAAAGTATTGAGTGTTGGCTTCTTGTGAAGTTTGTAGGTGACATACCTGTATTGACAGGATAATGCCAAGTCATCCATCGTTTGAATGTTAAGTGTTGATCAAGGAAAGGTACAAGGTAAGCGTTGTTTTCTGGGTAGTTAAATAAGTAAAGTGCCCCCCCTTCTTTTAGTACGCGAACACATTCTAGTAACCATTGTTTGCACCAGGAAATATAGTCTTCTTTTTTCATATTGTCTTTGTAATGTTTGCCATAGTTTTTCCCAATATTAAATGGGGGGTCTGTTATGATTAAGTCTACAGAATTGGTCTTTACATTTTTTAATTTATTAACACAGTTGCCGCGAATAATTTTATGGGTCGTTTTCATTCTCTTTTTGTTGTGTCTAGGAAAGCAGATTAATAAACTTTACTCTTTAATGATATTGTACTGTATAGCCTTAATAAATTTTATAGAGTTCGGGTCGTTCTTGTCTGAAAAATTATATTCATAGATTTTAAATTTGTTTTCTTTCTCATTTTTTATTCTCACCATGAAAAGAATTCTAAAATTATAGTCTGCAGGAACTTCGGAGCCCCTTCTATCTTCAAAGTAACGCATGGTGCTGTATAATTGTCTTATTTCAAAGTCTTCATGTTCTTGGTTTTTCACTTCTATGGCTGCAATAGTCTTTTCTTCTTCTGATTCATAGATGCCGTCCATTTCTATCTGAAGAGCTTCTGCTCTTAATTTTATTCCGTTAATTATAAAGTCATACGAAGTTCTTGCTCTTCTAGCAGTATGTAACTGGATATCTTTGTTAACATTACTAAAAAGGAAATCATGGATTATTTTGTTATTAAATGCTGTTGATGCTGACTGGGCTTCGCTTTCGCTTATATTTTCAATAACACTCTTTTTGATTTTCCACTCTTTAACAGTATTTACTCCTTCGAATTTATGGTAACCTTCACCTTTAACAAGTGCATGGCGACCTTGTCCAAGATGGACAATAAAGAATCCAGCATCACAAACACTTTTCGGTAATTTTTTTGAAGTATCAAATTTTGTTGCATCAAATTGATTACGGAAAGATGATCCAGAAACTTTTTTGACTTCATCGTTATCAAATCTTAAAATCATTTTTTGTAGGTCTTCTGGTTTGAACCTCTTAAATATTTGATCAATAATTGCTCTTTTCTCACTGTGTGCCATATTGTCCTTCTTGGGTGTTTATTATATAAATTTGAGTAATTTAAAGGAAGTTTGAAAGAAACCTAGGTTTCTTCCGGGAGCGTTAGTGACCCTCACCTTTTTAAATGTTAATTACTTTTGGGTATACATGCGTAAAGAAGAGTTAGAACTACAAAAGAAACAGTTAGAAGCCCAATTACAGGGTAATCAGCTTTTACAGAAGGCTATAGAACAGGGTCTCCCTCTTTTACATCAGTACTTCCAAACTAAACTTGAAAAAGTTGAATCTCCTAAGATTAGGTTAGGTGTAATAGGTTTTTTAGTTATACTACTAGTAATGACCCTTGTGTCTGGAGGTTTAGTTGCTTTAGGAAAGTTAGACTCTTCTAGTTTTACATTTTTTCTAGGGACGATGATTGGTGCGGCAGTAACCTTTTTGGGTGAATTAATCTTACCTCCGTCATAACTTCCAACCCTCAACGTAACCTTTAAAAACCTTCATTTCACCTTTCTTTTGTATGGATATCCAGTTCTTGCATTCGTCTGATGAGAAGGTTGTTTTTGTTCTTTCTAGTGTTTCTCCTGCGTTAGTGAATACTATTCGTCGTTTAATCATGGATGAAGTCCCTACGTTAGCTATTGATATTGTCGAATTCAAGGATAATGCTTCTGCGTTGTATGATGAGCAGTTAGCGTTGCGTATGGGTTTAGTCCCGTTATCGACGGATTTGAAGTCGTATAATCTTCAAGCGGGTTGTAAGTGTGAAGGTAAGGGTTGTGCTTCCTGTCAGGTTATTTTAACGTTAAAGGTTGATGGTCCTGGCACGGTTTATGCTTCTGATTTGAAGTCTAAGGATAAGGCTATTCAGCCTGTTTTTCCTAGGATGCCGTTAGTCAAGTTGTTGAAGGGTCAGGATGTTGAATTATCTGCTACTGCTGTTCTCGGCCAGGGTAAGGTCCATGCTAAGTTTTCTCCAGGTTTATTCTTCTATCAGGCGTTGCCCGAGTTTAAGGTTGATGGTGTCAAAGTTCCTGTGTGTGATGTGCATAAGTCGTTGGTTCCTGCTGCTAAGGCTACGTCTGATGGTAAGTGTTTGTTGTGTTTTGATTACGATCTTCCGGGTGTTGCTCGTGTTTTGTCTCAGGATAAGTTTCTCTGCACGTTAGAATCGTTTGGTCAGTTGTCTGCTCGTGAGATTTTGTCTGCTGCTACTGATCAGATGGTGGAAAAGTTGGAGAATTTTGATAAGTTGGTTAAGAAGTTGAAGTTGTAAGTAGTGTGATGAGTTCTTGTGTTGTTATGATGGGTATAAGTTTTTGTTGTTTGAGTCGTTTATCGTTGCTCCAGATGGGGCAGTTGCTGTGTAGTGCTGTTGCGAAGTAGGCGATGTCTCCGGGGTCTGGGCTTATGGTTGTTGCTGTTTTTCCGTAGGGTTCTAGTTCTTCGTCCGTGAGTGTGGTTATGTTTTCTTTAAGGTGGGTGAGTAGTTGGGAGAATTCTTCTGGTGTTCGTGTTGTTTTTTCTAGTATGAATTCTTTGTGTTTTTCTAGTTCTTGGTAGAGGTATGCAGGTGCTAAAAATTGGATGTTGGGTGTTCCTATAATGGTTGTGTTTATGCCTTCTTTGATGAGTGCTGCGAAGAGTATGTTTGCATCAATAACAAGCTGCATCCTAGAATGTAGTATTAATTCTTTTTTAACAGTTGTTGTCTTTTTTCCGAAGATTTTCCGAAAACGTTTTTGTAGTGGTCTTCCCACATAGCTTTTTTGATAGTTCTACCCATGATAATAGCATCTTTCTCTGTCATGGTACTGTCTTTGCTGAATGTTTCAAGTGCTTCTTGGAGTTCAATCTTTTTTTGTATGGCTTCTCGTGCTATGGCTGACCAGTTGAAGATGGGGTGTTGGTCTAGTTTCTTTTTTAGTCCTTCTGAGACGTTAATAGTAATCGTTGGCATGAATAAGTGTAGGTTGTGTTTATATATAAATGTTGTGTTTACACAGTTTACACAGTTCTTAGTAATTAGCGTGTAAGTCCGTTCAGAATGTCGAAGAGTCTTCTTTTTTCTGGGTTTTTGCTGCGTGCGTAGGCCCATCCCCAGCGTCCTTCTTGGTGTGCTTCTTGCCATGACGCGTAGGATCGTCGTAGTCCTTGTTCTAAAAGTTTTGGCGTTGCTAGTGGTTCTACCAGATGGTTTTTGTAGTGTTGGTTGCCGTGGTCTAATGCAGTAATGATTGCTTGGTAGATGCCCATGAGTGTTTCTCCAACGATGAGTATTCTTTTTTTGGTGATATGTATGCCGTGGGTTTTTGGGTCGAGTTGTAGGACTGTGTCTCGTACGTAGTTTGTAGGTGCTTCTTTATTTCTTGCGTCAAATATTTTTGTTAGGTCTGTTTGGAGGAGGAATGCTATCCCGTCTCTGATGCCAGGTTCTCGTGTTGCTTGTTCTGTTCGTAGTCGTTCTCTGACGGTGGAAAGCGCTAGTGTTTTTCCCTGTTTTTGGTAGTGGGGTGTTCGTAAGGTGTGCAGGATGATGGCTAGTTCTTCTGTGCTGAGCGGTGTTTGTTCTGCTGCTGCTCGTGCGAGGTGGGGTGCTTCGCGGTAGCGTGTGAGTAAGTCTTCGAGTTCGTGGGGGGTAACAATAGGTGTCATTTTAGAGTACTCTACAGTGGTTAACTTATAAGACTTGTGCTTTCTGAGTAATAGTCTAAGGCGATATCCTTAAAAACACTTTTTCTTGTTGCTGTGTTGCGCGGGAGTGCCAGAGCTCGGTCAAATGGGCTAGAGATGAATAATCGGCCAACTTGAGGTGCTAGTGGCTTAGTGCCTACTAAGGTTCAAATCCTTACTCCCGCATTTTTTCGTCTCTTCGTTTGGATAAATCACTTTTATATACTTTTGATAGTCTCATTTTTGGTAACGTGAGTAAGAAAAGTTTTTTTGCAAGTATGAAACGTCAGGGTTTAGCATTAACATATGATGATGTTCGTTTGAAGACAGGGTATGCTCGTGTCATGCCTGATGATGTTGATGTCTCTTCTAGTTTTTCTCGTAATGTGTCCTTGAAGGTTCCGTTAGTATCTGCGCCTATGGATCGTGTTACAGAGTCACGTTTGGCTATTGCGTTGGCTATGGTAGGTGGTTTGGGTATTATTCATCGTGGTTTGTCTCCAGAGGATCAGGCTGCTGAGGTTCGTCGTGTCAAGCATCATTTGCATGGGCGTATTGATGAGCCAGTGACGGTAAAGGCTTCTGATAATGTTGAAAACGTTTTGGCGTTGCGTGCTGCTAAGGGGTATTCTTTTGAGACGTTTCCTGTAGTTGCTCATGATGGCTGTTTGGTAGGCATTGTTTCTGGTAATGATTTTGATTTTTGTGATGATCCAGATCGTCGTGTTGTTCATATTATGTCTAAGGATGTTTTGACTGCTGCTCCTGATACTTCGTTGGGTGAGGCGTATAAGATAATGTTGCGGTCTCGTAAGAAAGTTTTGCCGTTGGTGGAAAAGTCTGGTCGTTTGCGTGGGATGTATGTGTGGTCTGATGTGAAGCGTATCGTGACGGGTTCTTCTGCTGATTTTAATGTTGATACAGAGGGTCGTTTGTTGGTGGGTGCTGCAGTGGGTGTTCGTGAGGATGCTGAGCGGCGTTTGGAGTTGTTAGTGAGGGAGGGTGTTGATGTGTTGGTTATTGATTCTGCGCATGCTGATTCTAAGCCTGTTGTTGAGACGTTGCGTTGGTTGAAGCGTCGTGCTGATTGTGATGTTGTTGTGGGTAATGTTTCTGAGGGTTCTTCTGCTGCTCGTTTGGTTCGTGCGGGTGCTGATGGTATCAAGGTTGGTCAGGGTCCTGGTTCTATTTGTACGACGAGAGTAATTGCTGGTATTGGTTGTCCGCAGGTGATGGCGGTGTATCAGTGTGCTGTTGCGGTGAAGAATGCTGTTCCGTTATGTGCTGATGGTGGTATTACACAGACAGGTGATATTCCTATTGCTCTGGGTGTAGGCGCTGCTTCGGTGATGATGGGTATGGTGTTTGCGGGTACGGATGAGTCTCCGGGTGGTGTAGTATATGATGATCTTGGTCGTTTGCGCAAAGAGTATCGTGGTATGGGTTCGTTAGGTGCTATGGAAGATTCTGCTACTGCTCGTGCTCGTTATGGTCAGGTGCGTACGGGTAAGGGTCAGTTGATTCCTGAGGGTGTTGAGGGTACGACAGAATATCGTGGTAAGCTTGCTGATGTTGTTTATCAGTATGTGGGTGGTTTGCGTCGTGGTATGGGGTATGTCGGTGCTGCGAATGTGAGTGAGTTGCAGCGTAAGGCTGATTTTCATCGTATTTCTTCTGCTGGTCAGGTGGAGTCGCATCCGCATGGTGTGCAGATTACACGTTCTTCTCCGAATTATGCAGGTGGTAAGCAACGATGACGATTGATACTTTAGTAGGTGATGCGCAGGTTGTTGCTACGGTATGTAATCAGCGTGGTGATACGGGTAAGGGTAAGATTGTTGATGCGTTGGTGGGTTCTGGTCGTTTTCAGGTGTGTGCTCGTGGTACAGGTGGTGGTAATGCGGGTCATACGGTTATTAAGAATGAGCATCGTTTCCAGTTGCATCTGTTGCCAGTAGGTGTGTTGTATGATGATGTTGATGCGGTGATGGGTGGTGGTATGGTTGTTAATCCTGAAGCGTTGACTGATGAGATTTGTGAAGTTCGTGCTCATGGTATTTCGTGTGATAATTTATTTATTAGTAGTGATGCACAAGTTGTTTTTCCATATCATATCGCTTTTGATCGTGCTCGTAATCAGTCGCAGATGCAGGGTGGTATTGGTTCTACTGGTAAGGGTATTGGTCCTTGTTATACAGATAAGACTGCTCGTCGTGGTATTAGTATGGGCCAGGCTTTGGATAAGGATGTGCTTGCTCGTCGTTTGAAGAAGTTATGTGATGTTTATCCGGGTTTGGATGTTGATGCCATGATTGCTTGGGTTGCTCCACAGGTGGATGTGGTGCGTTACCGAATTACTGATACGACGGCGTTGATGCATCGCTGGTATCGTGATGGTAAGCGTATGGTTTTGGAGGGTGCTCAGGGTTTGTTGTTAAGTATCGAGCATGGTGTTCATGATTATGCGACGTCGTCTGATTGTTCAGTGAATGGTCTTGCTTCGGGTGTTGGTTTGCCTGCTCGTGCTGTTGATTTGACGTTGGGTACGTTGAAGTTTCCTTTCATGACGCATGTGGGTGGTGGTCCTTTCCCTACGGAGCTTGGTGGTCAGCGTTCTCGTGATCATTGTGCTGATCCTGAGCATACGCGTGAGTGGGAGTTGGCGCATGTTGGTGTTCCTTTTACGCGTGATGCGGAAGGCACGACGTATGATCATAATCATCTTATTATTCGTAACTTGATGCGTTCTCATGATTCTTTTTTCCAGGGTGTTGGTGTTCGTTTGTTTGCGGGGGAGTATGGTGCTACGACAGGTCGTCCTCGTCGTATAGGCTGGTGTGATGTTCCTGCGTTGTCGTATGCTGCTGCGATGAATGGTGGTCTTGTTCGTGGTGCTTCTAAGTTAGTGCTTACGTGTGTTGATTATGCTGATGGTTTAGAGGATTTTCAGGTTGCGTTTAGTTATCGTGATGAGCATGATGAAATCGTAAGTAATTATCCTCGTACTCCGGAAGTTTTGGCGTTGCGTGTTCCTTGTTATTGTACGCATCGTGGATATGCTGGTGCTGGTGCTGCGAAACGTTTTTGTGATTTGCCTAGATCCTTACTTCAAGCGATGGCGGATGTTGAACGGCGTGTTGATGTGCCTATTGGTGCTGTTTCTAATGGTCCTTGTCAGGAAAATCTTCTTTTTCGTTATTGATTATTGTTAGATAATAGTTGTGCCGTTCTGTTGAACATTTTTTCTGGGTGTTGTGCTGTTGAGAAGTTTTATGATATCTACTAATGTAAGATGTTCTAGTGCTTCCGGGTCGAATGTTCCTTGTTCGCGGATGCGTGCTGCAGTGCGTTGTTTGTTTTCTTGTTCGACAATCCATCCAGGTGTTATGGTAAGTGTTCTGTGGCCATAGGGGAAGTTTTCTTCTGTTGCTTCTTCTCCTGCTCGTGTCCAGAGTGGGTATGGTAGTTCGGGTAGGTCTATTCTTGTTCTGGTGGTATGGGTTACTACTTTTTCTTCTTGGAGTGGTGGTGTTTCGTAGCTCGTGAGAATGGTCAGTTCTTTTTTTCCTTGTGGTGCTTTTCCATTCGTTATGGTGTGTTTTCTTGCCTTGAGTCGTTGTTCTGTTTTGTTTCTTTTTGGTAGTCGGTGGTCGAGCAAGGTAGTGGTTGCGAACGGGTTGTAACTGTCAGGTTCTGGTGCGTCAAAGTCAAGGGGTTGGAGTTGTGCTCGTTGTGTTTCTTGCCAGAGTTCGTGGGAGAGGTCTGCTACTTTTTGTGCTAGCGGGCTGTCTTCTTGGCTCGTTCCCATGGCGTAAGTGCTGCTGTTGATTCTTCTGCAGTCTGCTTG